>NZ_JAHWZY010000069.1:0-14020 GCF_041380215.1 Streptomyces pimonensis | reverse complement strand
GGCGCCGGAGACCCCTTCGCCGGACTCGACCACCTGGTCACCAGCGGGGCGCTCGGGCCCGGTGACACGTGCATGCTCTTCGGCGTCGGCGCCGGCTTCAGCTGGTCCTGCGCCGTGGTCGAGATCCTGAACGCACCTTCCTGGAGGGACCGGTGAACGGCATGCGTCCGAGTGCGGGGGTGGAAGACGTGAGCGCGGCCCGCCCGGTTGCCCTGCTGTTGCCCGGCCAGGGATCCCAGCACCTGCGCATGGCCGCGGGACTCATGACCGCCGAGCCCGTTTTCGCCGGGGCGATGGACGAGGCGCTGACCACCCTGACGGACCTCGGTGGCCCCGGCACCGGCCTGCGCGAGGACTGGCTGGGGACATCCGACCCCGCGGTGATGGACCACATCACCCGGTCCCAACCGCTGCTGTTCGCGGTGGACTACGCCCTCGGGCGGCTCGTGCTCAGCTGGGGCGTAAGGCCCGTCGCCCTGCTCGGCCACAGCATCGGCGAGGTGGCGGCCGCTGTCCTCTCCGGCGTCTTCACGCTGCGGGACGCCGCGGCCATGGTGCACGACCGCGTCGCGCGGCTGGCGGACGCACCGCCCGGCGGGATGGTCGCCGTCGCCGCCACCTGTGACGAGGTGGCGCCCTTCCTCACGGACGGCGTGGTGGTCGGTGCCGTCAACGCCGTACGCCAGACGGTCCTCGCGGGACTCGACGGCCCGCTGGGCAGCGTCACGGCGGCACTGGCCGGAGCCGGGTTCGTGCTCCAGCGCGTACCGGCCTCCACGGCGTTCCACAGTCCGGTCCTAGCCCCCGCCATGAGCGGCGCCGGAGAGCGGATCGCCGCCCTCCCCGTCGGCGAGCCCGGTATCCCGGTCATGTCCGGGTACACGGCCCGGTTCCTGACGGCCGCCGAGGCGAAGGACCCCGCCTTCTGGGCCCGTCAGCCGGTCGCGCCGGTGCTCTTCTGGCCCGCTCTGGACGCGCTCCTCGCCCAGGGCCACCTCGTGCTCGTCGAGGCCGGTCCGGGACAGGGGCTGTCCCAGCTGGCCCGCCGCCACCCGGCCGTGCGGTCCGGCGGCTCGGCCATCGTTTCCTTGCTGCCGGCCCGGCCGGGAACGGCAGAGGACGACGTGGCCGCCGTACGGGCCGCCGCCGAGCCCCTGCGGCAGCTCGCTCCGCCACCGGCCACGCGGGCCGTGTAGCACGCGTCGAGTGCGCTTGTAGGCACGCGGCCTAGCGTCGCCCCTGGCGTTCTGCCTCTTCCTCTCCGTCGCTCCGCGGACCTCTCGTCCGAACCGGCGGACCTCTCATCACCTGTCAGGACTCTTCTCCCGAGGACGGTGTCATGCTGACTGAGCAGACCAACAGCGAATTGGGCCGGCATCTGCTGACCATCCGAGGCGTCCAGTTCATCTTCGGTGCCCAGGGCGACCCCTTCGCCATGATCCTGCGCGCCGGTGACGACGACCCGCTCGGCCACGGGGCCCGCGCCCGTGAACTCGGCCTGCACGAGAGCAGCATCGGCGCCTGGGTCACGGCCGACCGCGAGCTCGGTGCCCGCATCCTCGGCGATGCGCGGTTCTCCCCGCGCCACGCCGAGGAGGGGCCGCAACACCACCCGGGCGTCGACGTCTGGGACAACCCGCTGCTGTGCCATGTCGTCCCCCTCGACGACGCCCACCTCAACCTCGACCCGTCCGCGTACCGGAAGCTGGCCGAGGCGGCGGCCCCGCTGCTGTCGGCCGAGGCGCTCGGCGCGCGGCTGCCGGAGATCGAGGCGGCCTGCCGCGAGACGCTGACCGCGACGGGCGAACGGTTCGACCTGTACCGGGACTTCGCCGTCCCCGCCGCCCTGCGTGCGGTGGCTGACGTGCTCGGCCTGCCCGCCGGGACTCGCGAGCGCCTCGCCGAACTGCACGCCGGCCTCGCCACCGCCCTTGACGCCGGGCACTGCCCGCAGCAGTTGGGGACCGCCCGAGCGCTGCTCACGGCCGTGACGGACCTGTCCGCCGAGCTGACCGGCTTGGTCGACGCCGGCCGTGCCACCGGCCTCGCCGCTCTCTCCGGCGCCTCGCCGCAGGACGCGGTCGCGATCGGGACGCTCGCCGTCGTGGTGGGGGTCGAGGTCACCGCCACCGCCGTGTGCAACGCGGTGGAGGTTCTCCTGAACCACCCCGGGCAGTGGGAGCGGATCGGGCAGAACCCGGAACTGGCCGGGGCCGCAGTCCGGGAGGCCCTGCGGCTGGCTCCGCCGCTGCGGTTCGAGAGCCGTATCGCGCGCGAGCGGATCAAGCTCGACGGCAAGACCGTGGAGGAGGGCCGGCGCGTCGTGGTGCTCGTCGACGCGGCCAACCGCGACCCGGAGTCCTTCGCCGACCCGGACGCCTTCGTCCCCGACCGAGCCGACGGCGACCGTTCGCTCACCTTCCTCGGCGGTCCCGCGGCGCCGGTCACCGAGGCGCTGGTCCGGGTCCAGTCGGAAGCGGCGGTCCGTGTTCTCGCCGAGCTCCGGCCCGGCCTGCGCACGGGCGCCGAGGTGCTGCACCGTATGCGCTCGGCGGTGCTGCGCGGTGTCCTGCGCTTCCCGGTCGCATGACCGGACCGACCATCACCAGGGGAGGAGCACCTCGGTGCGTGTACTGCTGACAGCCTTCGCACAGGACGCCCATCTCAACGGCATCGTCCCGCTCGCCTGGGCGCTGCGGACCGCCGGGCACGAGGTCCGGGTGGCCAGCCAGCCGGCCATGGTCGAGAGCATCACCCGGGCCGGTCTGACGGCCGTGCCGGTGGGCGAGAACCACCGGATGGACGCCGTCATCCCCACCGTCGGTCCGGGGATGCTCATGCACCACATGGACCGCGACTACCTGGAGAACCGTCCGGAGCGGCTGAGCCTCGACTACCTGCGGGCGTCGAACGCGATCCTGACGGCGACCTTCTACGCGCAGATCAACAACGACACGATGATCGACGAGCTCGTCGACTACGCCCGGTTCTGGCGGCCGGACTTGGTGCTCTGGGAACCCTTCACCTTCGCTGGGGCCGTCGCCGCGAAGGCGACAGGGGTCGCCCACGCCCGACTGCTGGCGTTCCCCGATCTCTTCGCCCACACCTATCTGACACTGCGTCGGCGTCAGGCGGAACTGCCCGCCGAACTTCGCGACGACCCGCTGGAGGAGTGGCTGGGGTACACCCTCGACCGGCACGGCGCGGCGTTCGGTCCCGACGCGATCACGGGACAGTGGTCGGTCGACCAGATGCCACCCGGCGTGCGGATGGAGCTGGGGCTGCCGACGGTACCCACGCGCTATGTGTCGTACAACGGGCCGGGCCCGGCCGTCGTACCGGACTGGCTGCGCCGGCCGCCGGAGCGCCGCCGGGTCTGCCTCACCCTCGGGCTCACCATCCGGGACACGGAGTTCCCCAACGCCGTCGACGTCGACGAAGTCTTCGCCTCGCTGGCCGACCTGGACGTCGAGGTGGTGGCGACGCTGAGCGAGAAGGAACTCGCCCACGTGTCGCGGGTGCCGGACAACACGCGGGTGGTCGACCATGTGGCGCTGCTGGCACTGTTGCCCACCTGCTCGGCGATCGTGCATCACGGTGGGGCGGGCACCTGGGCGACCGCCGCCGCGCACGGGGTGCCGCAGGTGGCGCTCGGCTGGATGTGGGACGCGATCTACCGGGCCCAGCGGGTGGAGGAACTGGGCGCGGGGCTGCACCTGCACTCCGAGGGCCTGACCGTCGACATCCTGCGCGACAAGCTCGTGCGGGTGCTCGACGACCCCTCGTTCACGGAGGGCGCGCGGCGGCTGCGCCTGGCCATGCTGTCGGCGCCGAGCCCCAATGAAGTGGTGCCCACCCTAGAGAAGCTGACGGCACGGCACCGGTCGGCGGCCGCGGCCCTCTGACGTGATGAGGACGGGAGAAGCGTGAACATCCTGGTGACCGGTGCGGCCGGTTTCATCGGCTCGCACTTCGTCAGAACACTGCTGAGCGGCGGATACCCCGGCCACGAGGAGGACCGGGTGACCGTCGTGGACAAGCTCACCTACGCGGGGACGCTGAACAACCTGCCACTGAGCCACCCGCGGCTGGACTTCGTGCAGGGCGACATCTGCGACACCACGCTGCTGGACAAGGTGTTCCCCGGTCACGAGGCCGTGGTGCACTTCGCCGCAGAGTCGCATGTGGACCGTTCGGTGGCGGGCGCCGAGGCCTTCGTCCGTACGAACGTGATCGGCACGCAGGCCCTGCTCGAAGCGGCCCTGCGGCACGGAACGGGCGTCTTCGTCCACATCTCCACGGACGAGACGTACGGCTCCATCGCCGAGGGGCGCTGGACGGAGGACGAGCCGCTGCTGCCCAACTCGCCCTACGCGGCGTCGAAGGCCGCGGCCGACCTGATCGCCCGGTCGTACTGGCGCACCCACGGTCTGGACGTGCGCATCACCCGGTGCGCCAACAACTACGGCCCCGGCCAGCACCCCGAGAAGCTGGTCCCGCTGTTCGTCACCCGGCTCCTCGACGGGCGGCCGGTCCCGCTGTACGGGGACGGCTCGAACCTGCGGGAGTGGCTGCACGCGGACGACCACTGCCGTGCGGTGCGTCTGGTGCTGGACGGGGGCCAGCCGGGGGAGGTCTACAACATCGGCGGCGGCACCCACCTGACCAACAAGGAGATGACCGGCCGCCTCCTGGCGCTGTGCGGCCGCGGCTGGGACCTCGTGCGTCGGGTCGAGGACCGCAAGGGGCACGACTTCCGGTACGCCGTGGACGACACGAAGATCCGTCGTGAACTGGGCTACGAGCCGCGCTGGTCACTGGCGGACGGGCTGCGCGAGACGGTCGAGTGGTACGCCGCCCACCGTGACCACTGGGACACCCGGGAAGGCGGCGCCGACGAGGGGTACTAAAACTTGAATATCCGGCCAGCCCTCACTATGCTCGCCGGGTACCCAAATTTGAGCACCCGAAAGAAGGGGCGGGCATGGGCGGCGCCGACCTGGCGATCCAGACCGAAGCTCTGAAGAAGAAATACGGCGACAAGGAGGCCCTCGCGGGACTCGACCTGGAGGTACCCCGAGGCGTCGTCTACGGGCTTCTCGGCCCGAACGGCGCCGGAAAGACCACCGCGGTCCGCATTCTCTCCACCCTGCTGAAGTACGACGAAGGAACAGCCCGGGTCGCCGGCTACGACGTCGCCACCCAGTCGGCCCAGGTCCGCTACAGCATCGGACTCCTCGGCCAGCACGCCGCGGTGGACGAAGATCTGAGCGGTCGTCAGAACCTCGTGATGTTCGGGCGCTTATACCACATCGGCAAGCGCAACGCCCAGAGCCGGGCCGACGAACTGCTGGAGCGCTTCGGTCTGGCCGAGGCTGCCGGAAAGCCGGCCAAGCAGTACTCCGGCGGTATGCGGCGGCGGCTCGACCTCGCCGCCAGCCTCATCCTGGCCCCGTCCGTGCTGTTCCTCGACGAGCCCACTACCGGGCTCGACCCGCGGGGCCGCAACGACGTCTGGGAGTCCGTCCGCGGCCTGGTTGCCGAGGGCCGCACCGTCCTGCTGACCACCCAGTACCTCGAGGAGGCCGACCAACTGGCCGACCGGATCGCCCTGATCGACGACGGCAGGGTCGTCGAGTCCGGCACTCCCGACCAGCTCAAGAACAAGATCGGTGGCGACCGGATCGACGTCGTGCTCCGCCGGTCCCACGACATCGAGCGCGCCGCCGGCCTGATCGGCGCTCTGCTGCGCTCCGAGCCCGAGACGGACGCCGACAGCCGGCGTGTCAGCGTCGTCGTCGCCAACCGGGTCGCCGCCCTCACCGCCGTGACCCGCGAGCTCGACGAGGCCGGCATCGAGGCCGAGGACATCGCCCTGCGCAGGCCCACACTCGACGAGGTGTTCCTGAACCTGACCGGCAACGGGGCGGTCATGTCCGCCGAGCAGAGCGTTAAGGAGGTCGCTCAGTCATGACCGCGATCATCGCGCCCGAACTGCCCAGGAACCCGCTGGCCAAACTGGGCTGGGTCCTCGCGGACTCCTGGACGCTCACGCTCCGCGGACTGTCCCACTGGGCCCGCAACCCCACCCAGATCCTGGCGGGCCTCGCCTTCCCGATCCTGATGGTGCTGCTGTTCGGCGGCATTTTCGGCAGCGGCATGCAGGTCGAGGGCGGCGGGGACTACATGGAGTTCCTGATGCCCGGCATGTTCGTCATGTCGATGGCCTTCGGTATCGGCGAGACCATGGCCGGCGTCACCGCTGACGCCTCCAAGGGCGTCACCGACCGGTTCCGCTCCATGCCCATGTCCGCCGCGTCGGTGGTCATCGGGCAGAGCATCGTCAACATGCTCTACAGCACCGTGGTCCTGATGATCCTCATGGGCTGTGGGGTCATCGCCGGATGGAGCTGGGACGACGGGTTCGTGCAGGCACTCGGCGCCTTCGCACTCCTGCTCCTCCTGCGTTTCGCCCTGCTCTGGGTCGGCATCTACCTCGGCCTGATCATCAAAACCCCGGAGGCGGCCTCCGCCGTCTACACCCTGCTCTTCCCGCTCGGCATCGTCGCCAACACCTTCGCCTCCCCGGAGATGATGCCGGGCTGGCTGGCGGCCATCGCCGAGTGGAACCCGCTGTCGTCGACCGCCCACGCCACCCGTGAGCTGTTCGGCAACCCGGGTGTGGGCGGCACCTCGTGGATCGCCGAACACGCGATGCTCATGTCGTTCGTCTGGCCGCTCGCGATCTTCGCGGTCTTCTTCCCGCTGTCCGTCCGCAAGTACCGGTCGCTGAGCCGGTAAGGACGCCTGAGCCGGGGGTGTGAGCCGGCCAATCCCCCGGGCCGGCTCACACCCCCTCGGCTTCCACGCCGTCCCGGTGGGCACGCCGTCCAGCGGTACGCGAGATCCCTCCGACGGGACGTCGACCGCGACTGGAGTTGGTGAACCTAGCGTGCACGGCATGACTGTCTTCGACATCGCCATCGCGGAACTGAACGGAAAGCCCGACCTGCTGGCACGGCACCGCGGGCGGACCCTGCTCATCGTCAACGTGGCGTCCCAGTGCGCCCTGGCCGGCCAGTACGCCGGACTCGACACGCTCGCGCGCCGCCACCACGAGGACGGGTTCAGCGTCATCGGAGTGCCCTGCAACCAGTTCGGCGAGCAGGAGCCGGGCACCTCCGAGGAGATCGCCGGCTTCTGCTCCCTGCAGCAGATCTCGTTTCCGCTCACCGAGAAGACCGCCGTCAACGGAGCAGACCGCCACCCCCTCTACACCGCGCTGACCCCCTGCGCCGACGCGGAGGGCCACACCGGGGACGTGCGCTGGAACTTCGAGAAGTTCCTCGTCTCGCCCACCGGCGAACCCGTGGGCCGGTTCGGCCCCACGGTCGACCCGCAGGACCCCGAACTCCTGCGCGCCGTCCGCGCGCAGACGCAGATGCAGTGAGCCCGACGGGCACACCGGCCCGTCGACCCACACGATGCAGAGAGGATGTTTTGTGAACCAGACGCCGGTTACCGCAACCGACGAGGGCATCCAGGTCGTAGGTGCCCGAGAGAACAACCTGAAGGACGTCTCCCTCGTCATCCCCAAGAACCGGATCACGGTCTTCGTCGGCGTCTCCGGCTCCGGAAAGTCCTCCCTAGTCTTCGACACCGTCGCCGTGGAGGCCCAGCGGCAGCTCAACGCCACCTTCCCCTGGAACATCCGGCACGACCTACCCAAGTTCGAACGCCCGCACGTGGACGCGGTCATCAGGCTGACCACCCCCGTGGTCGTCGACCAGCGGCCCCTCGGCGGCAACGCCCGTTCCACCGTCGGCACCGTCACGGACATCTACACTGTGATGCGCGTGCTGTTCGCCAACCACGGCAACGACGGCCTCGGCCAGACCTGGCTCTACTCCTTCAACGACCCCAAGGGCATGTGCCCGGAGTGCGAGGGCCTCGGCCGCGCCCGGCGCCCCAACCCGGAACTCATGATCGACCTCGGCAAGTCGATCGCCGAGGGCGCCATCCTCCTCCCCGGTTACACCGTCGGCAGCGCAAACTGGCAGTTCTACGCCAACTACGAGCGCCTCGACGTCGACAAGAGGCTCGTCGACTACACGGACGAGGAGATGCACACCCTGCTGCACGGCAGCAGCGGCACGGTTGAGGTGACCTATCCCAACGGCAACGTGCTGGCCCTGCGCTACGAGGGCCTGGTGGACAGTTTCGTCCGCCGCCACCTCAAGCGGGACACGGCTGGCATGAGCAAGGCCGCCCGCGACAAGGCGGCCGAGTTCTTCACCGAAGGCGTCTGCCCCACGTGTGAGGGCGCCCGGCTCAACCAGAAGGCGCTCGCCACCCGCATCGACGGCCACAACATCTCCGACTGGTCCCAGATGCAGGTCAGCGACCTCATCGGGGTGGTCGCCGCGCTCCGGGAGCGGCTCGACACGCCGCTCGTCACCACCATCATCGAGACCCTGGAGCAGATCCAGGCCATCGGCCTCGGCTACCTCACCCTCGACCGGGCCACCTCCACGCTCTCGGGGGGCGAGGGCCAGCGGCTCAAGCTCGTCAACCACCTCGGCAGCGAACTGACCGGCCTGACCTACATTTTCGACGAGCCGAGCGTCGGCCTCCACCCCCGGGACGTCAGCCGGCTCAACGACCTGCTGCGCGCACTGCGCGACAAGGGCAACACGGTCCTCGTCGTGGAGCACGATCCCGACGTCATGGCGGTCGCCGACCACGTCGTGGAGATCGGACCGCGGGCCGGCGTGCACGGCGGCACCATCGTCTTCGAGGGTGCCTACGGGGAACTCCGTGCCACCGACACGCTGACTGGGCAGGGACTGCGACGCACTGGCGGGATCAAGGAGACCCCCCGTCCGTGGGACCGGACCCTGCCGATCCGGAACGCGGCGGTGAACAACCTGAAGGACGTCTCCACCGAGATCCCGACCGGCGTCCTCACCGCCGTCACCGGCGTGGCGGGCGCGGGCAAGAGCTCCCTGATCGCCCAGGCCTTCCGCGACCAGTACCCGGGGGCCGTGTTCGTCGACCAGTCGCCCATCCCGCGTTCCTCGCGGTCCACCCCGGCGAGCTACCTCAAGCTGATGGACCCGATCCGCAAGCTCTTCGCCAAGGCCAGTGGCGAGGACGCCAGCCTCTTCAGCTTCAACTCCAAGGGCGCGTGCGAGGAGTGCGAGGGCCGCGGCCTGCTCATCACCGAGGTCGCCTACATGGACCCGGTCACCACGCACTGCGAGGTCTGCGAGGGCCGCCGCTTCAAGGAGTCGGTGCTCCAGCACCGGGTGCGCGGCAAGAACATCGCGGACGTCCTGGAGATGTCCGCCGAGGAGGCGGGGGAGTTCTTCCTCTCGGGGCCGCTGCGCGCCAAGGCCAACGCCCTGATCGAGACCGGCATCGGTTACCTCGGACTCGGCCAGTCGCTGGCCACCCTGTCCGGCGGTGAACGGCAGCGGCTGAAACTGGCGGACCGGCTCTCCGGCTCGGGCACGGTCTACATCCTCGACGAACCGACCACCGGCCTCCACCTGTCCGACATCGACAACCTCGTCGGACTGCTGAACCGGATCGTCGACCGGGGCAACACCGTCATCGTGATCGAGCACGACCTGGCCGTGATCTCCCAGGCCGATTGGGTCATCGACCTCGGGCCGGAGGGCGGCAACACCGGAGGCGAGATAGTTTTTACGGGCACCCCGGCCGAACTCGCACGGGCGGCGCACTCGCACACCGGTCAGCACCTCAGTCTGTACCTGGACCGGTAGCGGCGGGCCGGCCCGCCCGGGCCGCCGCCACGAACACGTTGCGCAGACGTCACGGACCCTTGCGGACAGAACCTGACCGCAAGGGTTCGTAGCGTGATCGGTGTCAGGCAACAGGGCCCCCGTCGTGAGGGGCCGAACGGGCGAAAGGCGGCGGTCATGGTCACTCACGTTCCCGCGGAGGCGCACGGCGACGAGCGCGGAGCGCTGCTCTCCTTCCTCGCCGAGCAGCGCGGCGGCATCCGCCGGGCCCTGCTCGGGCTGACGGACGAGCAGGCCGTGAGCACTCCCAGCGCCAGTGAGCTGTCGCTCGCCGGGCTGCTCAAGCACGTCGCCGAGGTGGAGCAGGGCTGGGTCGCGCGCGCCGAGGGCGAGTCGGCGGCCGTCCACCGGGACGAGTCGAACTGGCACGAGTGCTTCCGGGTGGTCGGCGACGAGACGGTGGACTCGTGCCTCGCGTATTACGAGAAGGCGGCCGCCGAGACGGAGGCGTTCATCCGCGCGGTGCCCAGCATCGAGGAGACTTTCCTGCTGCCGAAGACGTCCTGGAATCCGAAGGACGAACGGCTCTCCAAGCGCTGGCTGTGCCTGCACCTGATCCGCGAGACGGCCCGGCACGCGGACCACGCCGACATCGTCCGCGAGTCGCTGGACGGTGCGACCGGGTACTGTCACGTTGACTGACCGGGTGGGATGATCTTCTGGCTGGTCATGCTGGGAGGGGCCGTTCGTGGACAGTGTGCCGCCGTCGTACAAGGGGCACCGGTACCCGGCCGGGATCATCGCGTACTGCGTGTGGCTGTGCCACCGCTTTCGGCTGTTGTTCCGCGAGGTCGAGGAGCTCATGCTTGAGCGCGGTGTGATCGTCTCGTATGAGACGGTCCGCCGCTGGTGCGCCAAGTTCGGGCAGACCTACGTCGGCGCGCTGCGCCGTCGGCAGCCCCGGCCCGGCGACACATGGCATCTCGACGAAGTCTTCATCAAGACCAACGATGAGCAGAAGTATCTGTGGCGGGCTGCGGACCGGGACGGCAACGTCCTCGACATCCTCGTGCACAACCGCCGGGACAAGGCCGCGGCCCAGCGCTTCTTTCGCAGGTTGCTGAAGAAGACCCGCACGGTGCCACGAGTGATCGTCACGGACAAGTTTCGCTCCTACGGCGCGGCCCACCGCGAGATCATGCCCTCCGTCGAGCACCGCTCCCACAAGGGCCTGAACAACCGGGCCGAGAACAGCCATCAGTCCACGCGGCAGCGCGAACGGGCTATGAGAGGCTTTCGTAGCGTCGGCGCCGCCCAGCGGTTCCTGGCCGCGTTCAGCGGCATCTCACCCCACTTCCGACCCTGCCGCCACCTGATGACCGCCCTCGGCTACCGAGCCGAGATGACCATCCGCTTCGCCATCTGGAACCAGATCACCTGCGCCGCCGGGGCCTGAACACCGGCCCGAAACCTGGCCCCCACCACGCCCCGACGCGCTGTCAGAGACCCACGCACCCAATAATGTGACAGCGCCTGTGGGGAAGCCCGACGACTATCTCCCCGCCGTACGACCATGTCGCGCGGCCGTCCGGTGTTCAGGTGATTTCGTAGACGCCGAGGGCGCAGCGCACCCCCTTGATCCGCAAGCCGGGGCGGAACTGGCGGCCGGTGCGCAGGCGTCCAGGACGACGCGGCGGAAGCACCGGCGCTGGGCGGGGGTGAGGTGCTGGAGGTCAGCGGTGAAGCGGGGAAGGGTCTCGAAGGTGGGCACGGTGGGTTCTTCCAGGCAGCACGACGAAGCCCTCGGCGGTTGCCGAGGGCTGCTGTAGGCGGCGCTTCCTTGGCGGTGCGCGTTCCTTGGCGCTCGGCGGCTGCCGGAGAGCGGTGACATTTACTGATCATTTCAGAATGAGTTTGGCCCGAGGGCTTGGCAGTTGGGCTGGTGGGCGGCAGAGTTCTGCAAGTGCCGGATGATCTTGTGCCTGATGACCTGTGGGATCGTGTCGTCCCATTGCTCCCGCCTCGTCCGCTGCGGCGTCGGCGGTATCCGGGCCGGCTGCCAGCGGATGACCGTGCGGCTCTGCGCGGGATCATTTACGTCCTGCGCACGGGCGGGACCTGGGCGGACGTGCCGACCGAGATGATCGGCTGCAGTGGGGTTACGTGCTGGCGGCGCCTGCGGGACTGGACCGAGGCCGGAGTTTGGCCCCGCCTGCACGCCATTCTCCTCGCGGAACTCCGCGGAGCCGGCCTGCTGGCCATGGACGACGCCGCGATCGACGGCTCGCACGTCCGGGCTCTGAAAGGGGGGCTCACACCGGACCTTCGCCGGTCGACCGCGGCCGCCCCGGCAGCAAGCACCACCTGATCACCGACCGCCACGGAACACCCCTCGCCGTCTCGCTGACCAGCGGAAATCGGCACGACGTCACCCAGCTCATACCCCTGCTGGACACCATCCCCCGCATCCGCGGCCTGGTCGGCCGGCCCCGCCACCGGCCACGGCGACTGTTCGCCGACCGCGGCTACGACTACGACAAGTACCGACGCCTGCTCAGAGCCCGCGGTATCACGCCGAAGATCGCCCGCAAGGGCACCGCCCACGGATCCGGCCTGGGCAGGACCAGATGGGTCGTCGAGCGAACCTTCGCCTGGCTCCATCAGTTCAAACGCCTTCGGATCCGCTACGAGATACGGGCCGACCTCCACCTCGGACTGCTCCAACTCGCCTGCAGCATCATCTGCTTGCGACGACTCCGAACCTCATTCTGAAATGATCAGTTAGAGCGGCTCATCAGGAGTCGGTGTAGGCGGCCAGGATCCGCTGCCAGCCGCGATCCTGCTCGGGCAGGACCGTGCGGCAGACCCGCTCCAGGGTGCCGTCCTCGCACCAGCGAAGAAAACGGTGCCGGCAGGCCCGGAAGGGCCCCAGTGCCGAGGGAAGACGCGGCCAGGCCTGCCCGGTGCAGGTGACGTGGACGATGGCTTCCAAAGCTGCCGCTCGCAGCGGGGGCGGCCACCGGTGTGCGGCTGGGCGGGCAGCACAGCGGACAGTGTCCGCCAGGCGGCGTCACTGATCCGTGGCTGCCACACCGGTACTCCACCGGCCAGCGACACCAGCTCATCGACCAGCTGTTGCTGTCCCGGCTGCAACAGCGGCCGCCGGGCACCTTGCTCATGCAGCCAGGCGGCGGCATGCTCGGCGTCCGGTGCGCCCGGCCACCACTTAAGCCCTTCACCAAGCCCGGTCAGGTGGAAGCGGCTGGTCCACCACATTCGCTGCCAGCCGATGGGCCAGGGCGGGTTCCACCAGGCGTCGACGGCGCTCAGGTGCCGTCCCAGGCGGGTGGGCCGACCGGCGCTGCGCTGACGGTGGCGTACGCTGGTGAGCCAGGTCCCCAGGGCGAAATCATCGACCACAGTGGGCCCGGAGACGGCAAGGTGGCCGTGCCGGGCGGCGTAGGCACGCGCGGTGGCCAGGCCGTCGACGGCCGGGCGGCGCCGCCCGGGCCAGGCATGAAAACGCCCCACCTCGCCCCAGGACAGGCCAAGTTCGGCGAGTAGACGCTGCTGGTCCTCGTGCAGCTGCCCATAGGGGGTGATCTGGTGGCGCAGCCACCGCTCGAGCCAGCGCGGCAGACCGGCCAGGCTGTCACCGCCGTGTACCACCCCGTGCCCGAGCACATGGGCGCGGGCTCGGTACCAGGCACGCTGCCAGGAGCCGCCGCCAGCGCGGGCTGCGCCGGAGCCGGGTCGGCGGTCAGCGCGGTCCCGCCCATTCCACACCCAGCTCCCGCAGCGCGGCGAGTTGGTCGGTGTCCAACCGTTCCCTTCTCGATTTGGTGTTCGATATCCATACGCCCAGCTTCACGACCACCGGATCCGCCTCACCACCGACCGCAATCTGCTCGCTGTGGCCGCGGGGGACGGGCCGCTGGCCTTCCCGCGCGATCCACTGGGCGAGGGCTGCCAGGCCGCGTTGAAAAGCCTGCTGCGCCTTGCTCGGGCCCTTTGCTGCACGGGTGGCCGCTGGGGCGGGAGATGGGGCCTCGTCGGGCTGCACGCCCAGCTTGGTCAGCCGTTCTTGCTGCTCGAGTGACAGCTGCTTCCAGGTGGCCGGCTTGCGCTGCTGCTGGAGCCATCGTCCGATGTCGTCGCCGTCCATGAGTACGCCGGGGGCGATGTCGGGCAGGACGCCGTCGGCCTCGTCGGCGGCGAGGTCGGTGAGGTGGCGGTAGTGGCGTTGCCAGTTG
>NZ_JAHWZY010000068.1:0-14383 GCF_041380215.1 Streptomyces pimonensis | reverse complement strand
TTGATACGTCGTCACAAACGTTCATGATCGCGGTGGCCGTCCTCATGCCCTCACCCACCTCGGCAAGGCGCTGACCAGCGCAGACGTCGGAACTACAGCTGCCGTGTCAGATGCCCGTACACGAACGCGCACGCGCAGCGGAATACCTGAGAGCGGCACCCGTGATCATCGCTCCCATGGGACACACCGAGGACGTCGTGGACCAGAAATTCCCGGTCGTGGGCGGATCCACCCTTCACAGTGACGGCATCTACTACTGGCGTCGTGACACAGCCGAGTACGTGGAAACTTACGGCACGCATCTCCTCTCTCCGCACACAGGGCTGAGCAACTGAATTCCTCGGTCCTGGATCAGAAGGGCGGCGGCCGGAAACCACCTCGGCCGAAGATCGCCACTTCCTGCCCCATGCTTCCCGAGTGCACCGAGCCGGGCACCCGCAAAGCAGGCGCACCCCAAGAGGCATCACAGCGACAAGGACCGCGCGAGCGCCGACCGCGTCGTGCATCCCAGCACAGACGATCTCACGACGAACCGCACCAGTGCGCTCAGGTGCGGTTCGTCGTCTCACGGCTCGGTGCGGAGGCCCCGACAGGATGGTCGCCGGCGGAGCTTCGCCGTATCACGCAGCTGTCACGAACCGGGCGCGCCCTTCCCGGACAAGGAGGCCCTGACCTGCGGTCCCGTGTCCGCGCCCGCCGCCGTCCCCGCGACCAGCGCCATCACCTTCGATGCCGGGAAGGCGCCGGCGCCGTCGGCCGACGCCGACAGGCGCACCAGCTCGACAACCAGACCGGGCAGCCCGCACCGCTCGGCCAGGCGTAGCAGCGGAGCCAGCCTGCCGTACGCGATCAGATTCGGATCACCGAACCGTACGGAAACCCTCGCCGCGGCATGGGAAGACCGCATCTCGGAAGTGCCCTCGTGAACGTGCTTGATGTGGTCCTGGAGAAACCTCATCATCGCAGCCCGCAGGGCATTTCCTCATTCTCGGAGAAGTTGTCCACAGGCATCAGGCCGGTGGATCCAGGCTCAAGGGAACTCGTGGGGGCACAGGGAAAACTCCAGGACAGATCGGCCGACAACTGCAAGGGAAATCCTTCAAGACATTCGGGGATTTTCATGAAGCTTCCCGGAAGGCTGTTGCCGATGATCCGGGCCTGGCAGCAGGTTTCAGTAAAGCGAACAGGACGCGCACGGCTGCCGGCGGAGCACTTTCTGTGACGAACCAGCAGGCCGCAGGAAAAACAATAAGTACGTCCTGCACCACGTGACACCAATTCAACATGGCGGTGCTGTCTGTGATCTGGACAACTCGATAGTTGCGACTCCTCGGTATCATGCCGAGGTGTTGGACCCCGACTATCACCAGTGAGGTGCGGTGGACGTGCGTGACCTTACTCGCGATCAGCTCGTCGAGCTCGTCCGCAAAATTATGACAGCAAATGGGACGGAGGAGGAAGAGGATAGGCTCGTTGAAATTCTCGAAGCGAGCGTTCCTCATCCTCGCGTGCTCAATCTCATTTACCACCCCGCCGCGGAAGGCTTCACGGACGAGCTGACGGCAGAAGAGGTCGTGGACACTGCTTTGACCTACACTCCTTTCGCTTTTTAAGGAAACGTGGTGTTCCTGGATGGCCGGTCGGGGCACGCCGACCTCTCACCGTGGCAAAACTTCTCCTCCTGAGGACAGAATGATGTTGGACACGGAAGAGGCGACCGGACTGGCCGGAAGGTTCCTGGCCGAGAAGGTAAGCCATGATGGCATGACCTTCTCACTTGCCGAAGGAGAGCGCACCCAGGTGGGAAGCACCTTCCACTTCGACTGCCAATCGATCGCTTGCCTCCGTACCGGGGACCTCCGGGGCATGGCTGTCGGCACGGGTCACGTTCGCGTGGACGGGGAGAGAAGGGAGTACCACATATGCTGGGAGCAACCGAGTCGGCCCAGCTCGACCTGTTCTGACCTGCCTTGGCACGCCCTTTGGTGTGACGTCATGGGAAAACAGGCCGGTGGCATGCGGCGGTGTCCGGCCCATGCCACCGGTCCGGTAACGTCGCACGTCTGCGGGACACCGATAGGACCGTTCGCGTCGGGGATGTTCTTCCGGGCGGGAGACGCCCCGATGCCGACGAGACGCCCGGCGGGCTCTGTCCGGCCCGCCGGGCATGGCGGCGGTACCGTCGCCACGGGCCCAAGACGCCGGGGCGGTCGCGTCCACGCGACCCTCACAACCTCGAGGGCAGGCAGTGTCGCGGTGGCGCCCCGTTTTGCATGCACAAAGCATGTGGTCTGATTGGCCAGGCGAAACCCCTGAGTCGCGTGTTGCACACCGGGCATGCGACGCGTGGCGCTGCGGCATCTCTACGTCGGGTGCTTCGAGAGGGGACAACCGTGTACAGCGGTGCCCGTGCCGGATCCTGCGACCCACCTGTCCGGAAGCCTCACCGGGCCGAACCTGCGGCTTTCCATCGAACGCCGCTGTCACACGCCTGTCACCGACTACGTCGACTCCCCGGACCGGAATGCCCTGACCAGGCATTACGCGCTCATCCCGGACTGGCCAGGACGCCCACGGACAGTTCTCACAACCCGTGCCATGTGGTACAGCGGCCCACTCGCTAGCACCACGTACCACTCATCAAGATCCGGACCAGGTGCGGACCAAATCAGCCTGGTACTCGACGTTTCCTCTCTTTGCCGCAGGTCAGGAGCCAGGTCGGCCGTGTACCACCAGCAGACGAAGAATCCGCTGGTGCCGTACTCGCCGAAGAAGCTCGGCTTCTTCCAGGGCCTCGAGTCGGGTGTCCGAAGCGGGCGTCGCGCCCCAGGCGCCCGACCGCGGCCGTCGTCTTCCGTGGGCGGCAGCTACGGTCCATCGCCGGCCGGCCTCGGTCCGCACGGCTCCCGGGCCGGTCGCGGACCGGATTCGACCCTGCGGTCACCCGTGATCGACGCACGGACGAGGCCATGCGGACGGACGGTGCGTGAGCCGCCGCCGTCCGGCGGTGCGGGCTCAGCCGCCGCGCCGCACCCGGGCCGCCCTGCGGGCCTCCGCCAGCTTGCGGGCCTCGGTGCTTTTGCGGGACGGTCTGCCGCCGGAGCCGCTCTTCGCGTCCTTGGCGCTGCCCAGGCCGCGGAACGGGGCGTTGTAATTCTTGGGGCGCGACAGGGCCGGCCCGCCGTCGAGAGGCTCTCCGGAGGGGGCCTTGGCGCCGGTGATCCGGCTCAGCTCCGCCTCGCCGGACCGCACTTCGGTGACCTTGGGAGCGACGTCGGCGTCCGCCATGACCCGGCTCGTCTCGCGGCGCTGCGCCGGCAGGACGAGCGTCACGACGGTGCCGGAGCGGCCGGCCCGGGCCGTGCGGCCCGCGCGGTGCAGGTAGTCCTTCGGGTCGGTGGCCGGGTCGACGTTGACCACGAGGTCGAGGTCGTCGATGTGCAGGCCGCGTGCGGCGACGTTCGTCGCCACCAGCGAGGTGACCTGCCCGTTCCTGAACCGGTCCAGGGTCCGGGTGCGCTGCGGCTGGGACTTCCCGCTGTGCAGCGCGGCGGCGGCCACCCCGCTGGCCCGCAGATGCCGCGTGAGCTGGTCGACGCCGTGCTTGGTGTCCAGGAACAGCAGGACGCGGCCGTCCCGGGCGGCGATCTCCGTGGTCACGGCGTACCGGTCCGGGCCGCGCACGACGAGGACGTGGTGCTCGATCGCGGGGACCGCGGCGGACGGGGGGTCCACGGAGTGGACGGCGGGGTCGCGCAGGTAGCGCTGCGCCAACCGGTCGACGTCGCGGTCGAGGGTGGCGGAGAACAGCATCCGCTGCCCGTCGGAACGCACCTGGTCCAGGACCTCGGTGACCTGCGGCAGGAACCCCATGTCACACATCCGGTCGGCCTCGTCCAGGACCACGATGCGCACCCGTCCCAGTCGGCAGCCCTTGCGCTCGACGAGGTCGTGCAGCCGGCCGGGCGTGGCGACGACGATCTCGGCGCCGTCCCGCAACGCGGCGGTCTGCCGTCCGATGGACACCCCACCCACCACGGTCGCGAGCCGCAGCCGCAGCGCCTCGGCGTACGGGGTGAGCGCCTCACCGACCTGCTGCGCCAGCTCCCTGGTGGGCACCAGGACGAGCGCCAGTGGCTCCTTGGGCTGCGCGCGCCGTCCGGCCGTCCGGGCGAGCACCCCCAGGCCGAAGGCGAACGTCTTGCCGGATCCCGTGCGGCCCCGGCCCAGGACGTCCCGTCCCGCGAGCGCGTCCGGCAGCGCCGCGGCCTGGATGGGAGAGGGCACCGTCACACCGTGCTCGTCGAGCACCCGAAGAACTCCGGCCGGCAGCCCCAGCTGCGCGAAGGACGCCGCCGTGGGCGGCGCCGAAGGTGCCCCCGACGCCTCGGACGCACTGTCCTGGCGCCGGGCACCGGCATGTGCTGATTCGCTCACAGAAAGCCTTCCTCCGAAGGGACCGTACCGAGGAAGGCGCGGCGGGGGCGCGGCCACCGGCCAGGAACACCGAACGGAGCACCGGCACAGCGTCGCTGCGAACGGTCGACGCTAGCACGGGGCACGCCGCAGGCCTCCTGCGGCCTCCCCCCATCACCGGCCCGACGGCTGCCGACCGGCGCACGACCGGCGTCCCGGGTACCGAGGGGAGCCGCAGTCGCTGACGCCCGTCCACCTGACGACTCGGGACGAGAGCGACGGTCAGGGACCGCCCGCGGTCTTCGTGCACAACGTTTTCACCTGGGGCAGTGACGTCTTCCACGGCTTCGTGGCGCAGCGTCCGCCGGCCGGCCGCCACCGCCTGCTGCTGGTGGACCGGCGCGGGTACGGCCGCAGTCCGCAGACCGGGCGCAGCGGCTTCCCCGACCTGTACCGCACGTATCTCGGTGAAGCTCTGACGGCATGTGCCGACGCCCCTCGGCATCCGACTGCTTCGCATTCCTGGTTTCCGCCCCACACCCAGCAGCCGGACGCCGTCAGCACGGCCCTCGCGGGGCCCCGGGACTCCCGGCGCACGACCGTGTCCACCACGCCCCGCTGCCGGCGACCGGCGAGGACAGCAGCGGGACGACGGGCCCCCGCTGTCCGCCCGCCATCAGTCCGATGCCCGGGCACGGCCGCCGGAGACGGGCTCCAGGCGGACGACGATGCCCTTGTACGCGGGCTGGTTGCTGGTCTCGGCCACGCTGTCGAGCGGCACCAGGACGTTGGTCTCGGGGTAGTACGCGGCGGCGCACCCGGACTTGGCGGGGTACGCGACGACCTGGAAGTCCTCCGCACGCCGCTCGGTACCGTCCGCCCACACACTGACCAGATCGACGTGGTCTCCTTCGCCGAGACCCAGTCGGGTCAGGTCGTCGCGGTCGACGAGGACGACCCGGCGGCTGCCGTGAATGCCCCGGTAGCGGTCGTCGGCCGTGTAGGGGACGGTGTTCCACTGGTCGTGCGAGCGCAGGGTCTGCAGCAGCAGGTGCCCCTCGGGGACGCGGGGCATGTCCCAGGCGTTGCAGGTGAACCGTGCCTTGCCGACCGGCGTGTGGAACACGCCCTCGTTGACCGCGTTGGGCAGCCTGATGCCGCCGGGACGCACCACGCGCCGGTTGAAGTCGTGCAGTCCCGGGACGATGCGGGAGACGCGGTCCCGGATCTCCCCGTAGTCGGCCTCGAACTCCTTCCACGGGATGTTCCCCGTGCCGTCGAGCGTACGGCGGGCGAGCCGGCACACGATGGCGACCTCGCTGAGCAGGAGGGGGGAGGCCGGTTCCAGTCGTCCGCGCGAGGTGTGCACCTCACTCATCGAGTTCTCCACGGTGACGAACTGCTCGCCGCCGGCCTGGATGTCCCGTTCGGTGCGGCCCAGGGTCGGCAGGATCAGCGCGGTGCGGCCGCAGACGGTGTGCGAGCGGTTGAGCTTGGTGGAGATGTGGGCGGTCAGGCGGCACGAACGCATCGCCTCCTCGGTGACCGCGCTGTCGGGTGCGGCCCGGACGAAGTTGCCGGCCAGCGCGAGGAAGACCTTGACGCGACCCTCGCGCATCGCCTTGATCGCGTTCACCGAGTCCAGCCCGTGGGCACGGGGCGGGTCGAAGCCGAACTCCTGCTGGAGCGCGTCCAGGAAGGAGTCCGGCATCTGCTCCCAGATCCCCATCGTCCGGTCGCCCTGCACATTGCTGTGCCCGCGCACGGGGCAGGCTCCGGCGCCCGCTCTGCCGAGATTCCCGCGCAGCATCAGGAAGTTCACGATCTCCCGGATGGTGGGCACGCCGTGCTTGTGCTGGGTGATGCCCATCGCCCAGCAGACGATGACGCGTTCGCTGCGCAGCACGTCGTCACGGACGTGCTCGATCTCCTCGCGGGTCAGGCCGGTCGCCCCGAGGACGTCGCCCCACCCGACGGTGCGGGCATGGCGTGCGAAGTCCTCGAACCCGTCGGTGTGCGTGCGGATGAAGTCGTGGTCCAGGACGCGGCCGGGCCGGGCGTCCTCGGCCTCCAGCAGCAGCCGGTTCAGGCCCTGGAACAACGCCAGGTCCCCGCCGCCGCGGATGTGCAGGAACCGGTCGGCGATCGGGGTGCCGTGCCCGATCACCCCGATCGCCCTCTGCGGGTTCTTGAACCGCAGCAGTCCGGCCTCGGGCAGCGGGTTCACCGCGATGATGCGGGCGCCGTTGCGTTTGGCCTGTTCCAGCGCGGAGAGCTGCCGGGGGTGGTTCGACCCGGGATTCTGTCCCACCACGAAGATCAGGTCGGCGTGGTGGAGGTCCTCCAGGCTGACCGTTCCCTTGCCGGTGCCCAGGGTTTCGTGCAGGGCGAAGCCACTGGACTCGTGGCACATGTTGCTGCAGTCGGGCAGGTTGTTGGTGCCGAACGCCCTGGCGAAGAGCTGGAACACGAAGGCGGCCTCGTTGCCGGCCCGGCCCGAGGTGTAGAAGACCGCCTCGTCGGGTGAGCCGAGGGAGGTGAGCTCCGAGGAGAGCAGTCCGAAGGCGTCGTGCCAGTTGATCGGCTCGTAGGTGTCGGAGCCGGGCCGCTTGACCATCGGTGCCGTGAGCCGCCCCTGCTCGTTCAGCCACATGTCGGACCGCTGGGCGAGGTCGGGGACCGGGTGCCTGCGGAAGAAGTCGGACGTGATGCGCCGCGTGGTCGCCTCGTCGTTGATGTGCTTGGCGCCGTTCTCGCAGTACTCGTTGCGGTGCCGGCGCCCCGGGGACGGGTCGGCCCAGGCGCAGCCGGGACAGTCGATGCCGTCCACCTGGTTCATCGTCAGCAGTGTCTCCCCGGTGCGCAGGGGGGAGGTCTGCGCGAGTGAGTACTCCAGCGCGTGCACCACCGCCGGCACTCCCGCCGCCCATTTCTTGGGCGGTGTCACGGTGAGCGGGTCCTTGGAACCGTCGTCGGGCCGCTTCGGCATCGGACTCCCTCTCACCGGACGCTCGGGGCTTCCCAGTCTCATGTCCCCGCCCGGAGTCGGCCACCCGGTCTTCCGCCGGCGGAGCCCCGGTGTCCCGTCCCACCGCTGCTCGGGCATGAAGTGGTGGCAGGGGCGAGGTACGCGGCCGGGGACCTGCAGTCCGCACCGGACCGTTCTCCGGTCCCCGGCCTCTTCCCGGGACGCCTGGTGCCGCCATGGGCGGCATCCGCCGGAGGCCGGGGGCAGGCGGGGCAGGCGGCCGGCGCCGTCCGGCCCGCCTGGTGGCGGATCCCCAGACGGCCGGTGACACTGGGAGGAGCGGTTCCCAACGACAGGCGGGGCCATGTACGCAGCAGCCATGAATTCCGTCGAAGAGGCGATCGACGTCGCGGTTCCCGTCCACACCGCCTACAACCAGTGGACGCAGTTCAAGACCTTCCCCCGCTTCACGCGCACGGTGAAGGAGGTCGAGCAGCTCCGGCCCAATCTCACGCGCTGGGTGATCGGGGCGGGTCCGGTGCGCCACGAGTTCACGGCGGAGATCGTGGAGCAGCGGCCGGACTCCCTGATCGCATGGCGCGGCCTCGGCCGGCAGGCCGGTCATCGGGGCGAGGTCTCGTTCCGGAGCCTGGCCCCTGGCCGTACCCGGGTCGTCGTACGCGTGCGTGGAAAGGCGCACGGGTTCAAGGACCGCGTCGTGGAGCGGGTCGTGGCGACACCCCGTGTGATCCGGGCCGAACTCGGCCGCTTCAAGGAGTTCATCGAGGGGCTCGGGCAGGAATGCGGCGCTTGGCGGGGCATCATTCGCAACGGGCAGGTCCAACCCGTGGAGCCGGATCCGCCCAGAAGCCGGGTTGCCGGGTGGCCCGTCGGCTGAACGCGCCCGCTGCGGCGTCGTCGGAAGCGGCCGGCCCGGGGCGCGGATCGGCGCGCCGTGGAAGCCCACGGTGTCCTGAGCCGCTGGGCTGTGCGCCCGGCGTGAGGCGCCTGCCCGGGACGACGGGACGTTCGTCGGCGACGACTCGGTCCTGCCCGTCGACGGCACGGGCGTCGGGCCGATGGCTCCCAGCACCCCGGTCGGCCTGACAGAGGCCTTGCGGTGCCGGTCACGGCTTCCGCTCCGCGGAAGGCGCAGATCGCGCTGCGGACTCACGCGCCTCTGGGGGACCCGGCGATCAAAACCGACGGAGGAGACCTCATGAGCACCCCTCACGGCAACGATTCGTCCCATCCGCTGGAACAGGTCACAGGTGAGAAGGACGTCCATCCCGAGGAAGAGGGGCAACAGGCCGGCAGCACCGGTGCGCGGGGCGACGACGCCGGCCCCGACACGGTGGACCGGTCCGCGGAGCGTGAGCAACGGTGACCGGCTCACTCACTCGTCAGGACGCCGACGTGCTCGGAGGCAGCGGCAGCATCCTGGTGCGCCAGCGCCGGGATCACGCGCGGCTCGACGCGATGATGGACCGCTGGTCGGCCGGCGACGCCACGGATGCCGAACGGGACGCCCTGTGGCAGGACATCGTCCAGTTGGTGTTCAGCCACGCCTTCGCGGAGGAGACCGTGCTGTGGCCGGTGCTGCGCCGGACGGCCCCCGACGGCGAGGAACTCACCGGCCAGGTCGAGGAGGAGCACCAGGCGATCAACGAGCTGATCGCACGGGTCGAGAAGGCGCCCGGCGATCCCCGGCGCGCCGAGTGGATCCAGCAGGCGTTCACGCTCATCCGCCAGGACATCCGCGACGAGGAGGACGAGCTGCTGCCCCGGCTGCGGGAGGCCTTCGACGACCGCGCGTTGCGGCGCATCGGCGCCGCGTGGGAAGCGGTGCGGGCGACCGCTCCGACCCACCCCCATCCCGGCGTTCCCCGGCGCCCGCCGGGCAACGCCCTGCTGGGGGTCCCCCTCAGCGTCTTCGACCGCCTGCGCGACCTCGCGCCGGGCACCGGCCCCCGCGCCCGCCGCGTTTCCCTGACGCTCACCGGCGCGGCGGCGGCCGCGGGCGCCGTCGTCCTGCTCGTCCGCTCCGCCCGCCGTCGGACATGTGCCTGAGGTGAAGCGGCCCGGACCCCGAAGCGGCTCGGGGGCACGTGTTGCACAGGACCGCCGGAGTGCCGGCCGTCGTTCCTGCTACGTCCGGAGCGACGGTCCCGGCTCACCCGCCGGTGGCGGCGTCGACCGCCCGTCGCGCTCGCCTGCACCACGTCCGTGGCGGGAGCCGGCGTACGCCGTGTCACGCAGACGGCTCAGACGTCGGGTGGGACGCAGACCGGGGAGGCTGTGGGCATAAGGGTCGTAGGAGACCGTGGTGGTGGAGGAGGCGGCGTGCGCCTCCTCCAGGGACAGCGAGGCGAAGGTGCGCCAGGGCTCGCCGGGCGCTGCCGCGCGCAGGTCGAAGCGGACGGGCCGGCGGGCCAGCTCCTGCCACAGCGTCGGCAGGGTGGCTCCCGGAGGGGCGCTCGGGTCGGGCACGGGGAAGGCCGCCAGTACGCGTTCGCGATCACCCACCCGGTAGGAGAGCAGGGTGGAGTACGCTCCGGTCAGGGCGTCGGGCCGCGGGAGAGGCAGACGGCGGCCGAGCCGACCGGAGCCGCTCGACGTGAACAACAGGTCGAGCTCGTTGCCCGCGTCGTCGGCGTCCGTGACCCGGAGGGCCAGCCCCAGGGCGTCCGGCAGGCGTCGGGGCAGGCCGAGCGCGCGGGACCAGCGCACGGTCGCCGCGCAGGAGCGGGGCCGGTCCAGCCACGGCACGCCCCACTCCGCGCCGGTGCGGCCGGTCACGTGCAGGGTGCCCGAGCACAGCACTCCGTGGGGGTGCAGGGCCGGTGCCGCACGCAGGCGGGCCAGCCGCTCGGCGGCGCGGTACACGGTCACGTCGAGGATCACGGGGAAACCTCAGTGCTCGGGGCGGATGACGGCGCGGACGCAGCCGTCGGTCTTGTGCTTGAACAGGTCGTACGCCGTGGGGGCCTGGTCGAGTGAGAGGGTGTGGGTCGCCAGGTGGGCCGTCTCGATCTCGCCGGCGGCCAGTCGTTCCAGCAGCATCGGGATGTAGCGCTGTCCGTGCATCTGGGCGCCGCGCACGGTGAGCCCCTTGTTGACGACGGCGCCGAGCGGGAACTTGTCGACGGCGCCCGCGAAGACGCCCAGGACGAACACCGTGCCGGCCTTGCGGCAGGCGTGGATGGCCTGGCGTACGGCGGTGGGCCGGTCGGTCTGGAGGCGGAGCTGCTGTTTGGCCTGGTCGTACAGGTGCATCGGGCCGTCGCTGTGGGCCTCCATGCCCACGGCTTCGATGCACACGTCGGGGCCGCGTCCGCCGGTGCGTTCGCGCAGCTCGGCGGCGACGTCCGTGGTGGTGTAGTCGATGGTCTCCGAACCGACGTACCGCTCGGTCATGGCCAGCCGCTCGGGGATGCGGTCGATGGAGAGGACCCGCTCGGCGCCCTTGAGGATCGCCGCCCTGGCGGCCATCTGCCCCACGGCCCCGCAGCCCCAGACCGCCACCACGTCGCCGGGTTTGACGCCGGCGAGGTCGGCGCCCATCCACCCGGTGGGCACGGAGTCGGAGACGAACAGGGCACTGGTGTCGTCGATGCCCTCGGGGATCTTGAAGGCGCCGTAGTCGGCGAAGGGGACGCGCACGTACTCGGCGTGGCTGCCGCGCAGGCCGCCCATGGCGTGCGAGTAGCCGAAGATGCCGGCGGTCTCGTAGCCGAACAGCGCCTGGCCGATGCCGGGGTTGGTGTTGGTGTTGTCGCACAGGGACCACAGGTCGTTGGCGCAGTACCAGCAGCGCCCGCAGCCGACGAAGGAGCAGACGACGACCCGGTCACCGACCTTGTGCCTGCGCACGGCGGACCCGGTCTCCACGACCTCCCCGACGAACTCGTGGCCGATCACGTCACCGGCGCGCATCGCCGGGATGTAGCCGCCGATGAGGTGCAGGTCGGAACCGCAGGTCGTGCCGGCGATCAGCCGCACGATGACGTCCTGGTCGTTGCGCAGTTCCGGGTCCGGGACCTGCTCGACGGACAGCTTGTTCACGCCTTCCCAGCACAGCGCCTTCACAGCACTCCCTCCCCGCCTGACCGGCGGCCGAGCAGTTCGATCAGCTTGCCGCCCGGTGTCGGACGGGTCGTCGGCGGTGCGTCCGGCCGCAGTACCTCGCCGGCCTCCAGCAGGGCCTTGGCGTCGCGCAACGCGCGTCGCAGTTCCTGACGCGGATCCCGTCCGGCCAGACGCCCGGGCACGGAGGTGGACACGGCGGACACCGGCTCCTTGAACCGCGCGGCCAGCTCCGTGCCGCGGTCGCCCGGCGCCGGACGTACCCGCACGTCGATCTCCTCCGCGAGCCGCTGGAGGGCATCGGGCAGCTTCCCGTCCTGCCGCACGTCCGCCGTCGGGCGGTTGACCGTCACCGTGAGCCACCGGTCGCCCGCCCGGTCGTCACTGTGACGCGTCGCCCCGGCCCTGCGCGCCGCCGCGACGCCCGCAGCGGCGACCGGAACCATCCACAACGCCTTCTTCATGGGCTGCCTCCCGCTCGGACTGGTCGTCACCGTCGTGCGTTGGGTTTCCGCGGTCGTCGAGGCGAAACAGTCGAGCCATCTGCCGTGCAGCACGTCCCGCGCGCGGCCGAGCGGCAGCGCCGTCGCTCCCCTGCCGAGCACCTCGATCACCGCGTCCGCCGCGGGGCCGCGCTCCAGGGCGTCCCGCAGTCACAGCACTCGGTTCCGCCACGTGCGGTGGCGACCCTGTTTCCTGTCCACAAGCGTGTGGCCCCTGAGGACCGGAGGACGGACAGCGGCCCCGCCGGCGTGCGGCAGGCGAGGCCCTGCGGCCCCGGCCGGAGGGCCGGCATCGTTCAACGGCGCCGGAATCCGGGGCCGTCGCGCGGGCGCGAGGCCGGGGCGGCCGATGCCGGCCGGGGGGGTTGCCGCTCAGCTCTGCTGGAGCGTCTTGCCCGTCATGTCGGCCACCTGTCCGGCCGGCGGAGCCTCGGCATCGACCTCGGTGCCGAAGTCCGAGAACTCCATCACGGTGCTCATCTTGAGCTGCTGCGGCGCCGCGCCGGTGTCCGGCTTCGCGGAGGCGGAGGCCGGGGCCTCGAGAGTCATGTCCATCTGCTGGCGGCGGAGCCGTCCCTCCTCGTCGAGCCAGACCTGCATCGGCAGCGTCGGGCCGAGCTGCTCGCGCATCCGGTCACCGCCCGGCAGCTTGGTCACGTCCACCGAGACCCGGTAGCGCGTGGTGTTCACGCCGTCGATCTTCTCGGTGCCGACCTTCGTGACGTCCCTGTCGGTGATCGCCTTGGCGTAGGCCGCGGTCCGGGCCGGATCGCCGATCCCCTGGTCGTTCACGCCCTGCTGGGCGGCGACCTTCCGCAGGTCGATCTTGACCCAGGGCTTGCCGCCCGGAGCGTTCTGCCCCGGGGCCTTCTGGTAGAGGACCTCGTCGACCACGCGCTGTTCGATGCTCTCGCCCTGCGCGGTGACGGTCATGACGCTGTCGCCCTCGGCCAGATCGAGGACGCCCTCGCCGTCCGACGCGACCGTCTCGCCCTCCGCGGTGAGTTCCGTCCTGATCGTCATCCGGGCCGACTCGGCATCGGCCGTCTTGTCGTAGGCCGCCCGCACCGCCGTCGTGCCCTGTTCCCGGGCTCCGTCGCTCCTGCTCGCGCTCGACGACGGGCCGTCCTTCGCGCCCGTCGGCTCGCTGTCGTCCCCACACCCCGTCAGCACACTGCCCATGACCGCAGCGACCGTGATCGCGGCGGCCTTCGTCCCCCTGCGACGCATGTGAACCCCCATCTCCTCGACTCCTCGCACTCGCCCGTCGGACGAGGGCGAACTGGCGACCGTGTGCCCCTCGGAGGAACGTGAAAACTCCTTTCGCAAGCGGCGGTTGGGGATTCGGGATCGATTCGAACGATACTCACCGACGGCACGGAAAGGCGCTGTCCCACCGACGGGACGTCACCATGGGATCTCCCGCGCCCATTGCACACGGATCGGTTAGGAGAAGCGATCCGGGGACACACGTACGACGAACCGACAGCAAGGAGAGTCTGTGATGGGCATCATCGCGTGGATAGTCATCGGTCTGCTCGCCGGAGCCATTGCCAAGGCGCTCATGCCGGGCAAGGACCCGGGCGGCATCATCATCACCATGCTCATCGGTATTGCCGGAGGGCTCCTCGGAGGATTCCTCGGCAAGGTGATCTTCGGGGTCGACTCCATCGACGGTTTCTTCGAACTGTCCACCTGGATCGCGGCCATCGTCGGATCCGTCATTCTGCTGGCGCTGTACCGGCTGTTCACCGGACACGGGCGCGGCCATCGTCGCGGGCACGCCCACGCATAACAGCCTGACGGTCGACCCGACCTGACGCAGGACGAACCGACGGACCCGTGGGGGTGCCCCCGTCTTCGGACGGGGGCACCCCCACGGGTCCGTCCTGATCCGGCGGGCCCGGACGCGCCCCCGCATCCCGGCCCGGGCGATGGGCCGGGTCGGCAGCGGTGAAGGCGGCCTCCGGGCCGTCGCGACCCTCGGTGGGGCGAGGGCACGCGGGACGTCGGCGAGCACGGCGCGTCCGAACGTGTCGAGGGGGTCGGCGTGCTCGCCGGGCGCGCCCCGGAGCAACCGGCGTGGTCCCCGGCCGTGTGTGCCGGGCCTGCGCAGGAGCGAGGCCGCCGCGCCGGCCGACGTGAGCGCCGAGTGCCACACGAAACCGGAGCGGGGCAGCCCGGCCGGCGTCTCACCGGCCGTCCTCGAAGCCGTCGCCCGCGCTTCGGCTGGACGACGCCGAACGCGCCCACCTCCTGCGCCTCGCCCAGGCCGCCGACGGCTCCGGCACCCTCTTTCCGTCCCCTGCGTCGCGGCACCCCACCGCCTGGAACCGCGTCCGCGGGCGGCCCGCACCCGCGGCCCCCGCGTTCCCGAACCGCTTCCGGCGGTGCTCCACGAGGAACGGCC
>NZ_JAHWZY010000067.1:0-14491 GCF_041380215.1 Streptomyces pimonensis | reverse complement strand
GAGCAACCGGACGTGTGCCGGTGGACCTCTCCCGTGACGACATCGACCCCTGCCTCCATGAAGTACGTGAGGTGGTGACCTACGTCGAGATACTCCACGATTTCCGCTTCATCCGGCTCGCCGGACGCTTGCACCTGAGCCCTCAGCGGTCCCGCAGCCAACTCGCTCAAATAGCCGAAGTCATCGAAGAAGCCGAGCAGCCTCAGCACGCGCACTCCCGTCAGCCTCTGCGATCTGAGCAGCAATCGAGGCGAGCATACGCAGACTCGAGGGCCGCCAGTACGGCCCATACGTGACCGCAGCCGCCCGGCCACGTGATCACGACCGAGCGACTGCTTGACCCTCTGTGCCACACGTCAGAGATCACGTGCTGCGACGACCACTGGAATCCGCCGAAGACCCGGGCCCTGTCGGTGAACGGGCCCTTCGGCCCTCGCCCTGCTGCCCTCGCCCTACCGGACCGTGAGGTAGGCGCGGTCGATCGTCTGAACCAGGGTGTTGCCGTCACGGTCGGTCAGCTTGGCACGCAGCGAGACGGTGCCCGGCTGCGCGGGGTGGTTCAGCGACAGGTGGGTGCCGTTGACGGCTCTGGCCGTGGTCCAGGTCCTGCCGTCGTCATAGGACACCTCGAACCCCAGCTTCTTGGCTGTCCGAGCGGTGGCCGCGCCCTCCACGGTGAAGGGCACCTGGAACCTCTTGCCGGCCTTCGCCGTACTGGTCAGTGACAGTCCGGGGGAGAAGCGGACCACGGACAGCGGCAGCCGGGCCCAACCGTCCCCGGACACGCCGGCCGACCTGAACGTCCACTGCGCCCGCACGCGGGTGCTTACCGCGAGTAGCTCAGGGTCCCGGGAGGCGTCGACGCTTAGTTCGTACCGGCCTTCCCCGGCGGGAACGGTGTACTCGGCGACGTTCAGCGGATCGCCCTCGGCGGGGATCTCTTCGCCGTCGGCGCGGAGCGAACTCTCCAGCTCCGTGTAGCCGCCGCTGCTCTCATGCCCCTCACCGTCGCCGAACATGGGCAGACGCGCCTTGATCGTGTTCCCGCTCCGCGCGATCCCGGGACGCCCCCACCGCGGTTCACCCTCACCCGGGGGCAGGAGCGGACCGAAGACACCGACGTTGAACCGCGCGGTGTAGCTCTTCCTCGGCTGGTACGCCGTGAACCTTCCCATCTGCGAGTTCCCCGACTCCCATTGGTGTACGGAGTAGGACCACTTGACGCCGTTACCGAGGACGTATTCAGAGGTCCGCAGCGGCAGTGGGCGCTGAGTGGGGGTGCTGAAGTCGGCCGCGAACTCGCCGATGGGTGTCAGGGGCATCACCGCGACCTGAGCGGTTGGCTCAGGGCCGGGCCTGCCGGCCGCGAAGTCGATCTCGGCCAGCTGCTCGCGCCGGACGTCGGCGGTGAAGCCGCCGAGCGAACCCGTACGGTTCCACGCGAGACGGTAGTTCACTGCGCGCCCGTCGGCCGACTGACGTGTCCAGAAACCGCTGTACTGGGCGTATGCCGCGTCCTTCGGGGCCTCCGGGCCGATGTGACCGACCTTGAAGCTCTGGAAATCGGGGAAGTCGAAGATGGACGGCGCAAAGCCCAAGGGCTGCCCGTCGGAGCGGGTGTAGCCCGGGATGAGCTGGGCGTGGTGGTTCTCGGCTCTCTCGTCGGGGACGGTGATGCGCGTGGGCCTGGCCTTCCGGGCGTCCATGACGACCGTGGTGTCCTTGGTCAGCTGCAGGGCCGGAGCCAGGAGGAGGGAGTCGGGGGCGGCGGACTCTCCGCTGGCGTTGAGGATCCCGGTGAGCGCGTAACCGCCCTTGGGCAGGCGCACCGTGATCTCGCCGTCCGTCGCGTCGGCGAACTCCTGGTAGTAGTCGCGGTCCCGGCCATCGATCGCCGTGAAACCCTTGCCGGTCGGCTTGCCGTCGTTGTCCAGGTGCTTGATGGTCAGGTCGTACGACTCGATCTCGCGCTCCACGCCGAAGGCGGTGCGCACCCGGGTCCGGTCGTCGGCCGAGGCTGCGGTCACCGAGCCGCCGTACGAGCCGTAGGCCTCGCCGCCGACGCGCGTGTCGGCGGTCACCGTGGTGCTCGCCGCACCGCCCGCCGCAACGGTGAGCTGCCGCGACGACATCTCGAACATGCCCTCGGGGGCGGGCCGGCCGTCCGTCCCGAACGCCTCGATCGCCAGGTCCAGGACGACCGGCTCGGTGCCGAGATTGCGGTACGTGATCTCCTTGGTCACCGGCTCGTCATCGGTGTGAGGCCACTTCGGGCGGCCGAAGCCGATCGGCCCCTGCTCGGCGACGACGGTCTGCCCGATCGCCCGGGCCACATCGGTGCGGCCGGTGCCCTGCTGGTACGCGTTGTACGGGCCGGGCTTAGCGGAAGCGGTGAGCGCCGCCTTGATCCGCTCGCCGGTCCAGTCCGGGTGCTGCTGCGCCAGGATGGCGGCGGCGCCCGCGACATGGGGAGTGGCCATCGACGTGCCGCTCAGGGTGGCGTAACCGGGCGTCCCGGAGGGGAACACCTGCTCCATGCCGCTCGCGGTGGAGGCGGCGGCCGTGATGTCGACGCCCGGCGCGGTCAGGTCCGGCTTGACTCCTCCGTTACCGACGCGCGGGCCGCGGCTGGAGGAGTCGGCGAGCTTGTCGGCCTTGTCGACCGCGCCGACCGTCAGTGCGGACTCGGCGCTGCCGGGTGATTCGACGGTGCTCTCGCCGTCCTCGCCCGCGTTGCCCGCGGCGATGACGAACAGCGTGTCCGTCTCGGCGGAGAGACGGTCGACCGTCTCCTCCAGCGGGTCGATGCCCTGGGTGTCGGTGCCGCCCAGACTGAGGTTGACGATCTGGGCGCCCTCGGCGACCGCCCACTCCATGCCCGCGATGATGTCGGACTCCCAGCCGCCGCCGCTGTCGTCCAGGACCTTGCCGTCCAGGATGCGCGCGCCGGGCGCGACGCCCTTGTACCTGCCCTGCGAACTGGCACCCGTACCGGCCACCGTCGAGGCCACATGGGTGCCGTGGCCGTCTCGGTCGACGCTGTCCTCGGCGTCGGAGAAGTTCCGTTCGGCGATCTCCTGGCCCGCCAGGTCGGGGTGCGTCTGGTCGACGCCGGTGTCCAGCACGGCGACCTTGACGCCCGTGCCGTCGAACCCGGCGCCCCAGGCCGTCGGCGCGCCCGTCTGGGCCACGCTCTTGTCCAGGCTGGCCTGGCGCTTGCCGTCCAGCCAGACTTTCACCACCTTCTTCACCGCCGGTGAGCCGGACAGCCGCGCCGTGCCCTGTCCACCGTCCCCGCCGTCGGTGAAGGTGTCCCAGAACGCGGGGTGGCCGTGCTTGTCGGCCCGTAGCGCCACGCCGTTGACGCTGGTCAGCTCCTGGCCGGCCTTGGCCCGTGCGTCGCGGAAGGCGCTCGCGGGGGGTGTCTCGTCCCCGGCGTAGGTGACGATCAGCGGCAGGTCGGACCGGCTCGCGTCGTCGTACCCGTACGCGACGAGTTGCGTCACGTCGAACAGTCGCCGGTCGAGCTTTCCCTGGGCGACAGCCGGCGCCGCGTCGCCCGGTATGACGAAGCTGTGCCCGTCGACCTTCCGGACCGAGAACGACGCGCCCTCGCGCCCCTTGGCCCTCTCGATCCCGGCGACAGAGCCGTCCGCGGCGATCAACGCCTTGTCGCCGGTGATCAGCGTCACCGTTTTGGGGCTCTTCGCCCCCGGAACGGACAGGGCCCTCCCTGAGCCTGCCGGAGCGTCAGGAGTCAGGGCGACGGCCTGGCCCACCCCCGGCATCCCGGTCGCGGTGACTACGGCGGCCATGGCGAGAGCCCCCAGCGGGACGGCCGCACGTATTCGTCTGCCGGGAGGTAAGGACATGTCCATGCTATCTCTTTCGTCGGGGGATGAAGGAACGAAGGGCTGGAGCACACAGGCCCGCCCCGCGATGACTCCGAGGTGGGAACGTCACGCCGTCCCATGCCGGCCAGGACAGGCCGGCAGTGGGTCCGCCGCGGGAGGCGGACCGCCCGGGCCGCGGGACCGGGATGCCGAAGACCTCGCGTGCTGAGCGACCACGGTCGTTGAAGCTAGGTCCGTTGTGTGACCGGACCTGGCTCGGACGATAACGGAACCGCATCGGCCGATCCGAGGATGTGCTCGGGGACCGTCACTTGGCCGACGGCAGGCGACCGCGGCCGCGTCAGCCGAGGATGCGCCCTTCTGCCGGTCCTTCTTCGTCAGCGCGTAGTCCGCCCCGTAGGTGGTCCAGGAGGCGGCGGGATCCTCGGGGGCCACGGGGGTGTAGGTGAACCCCTGCTTCTTCATGCAGGCCGCGACCGCGTTCTCCAAGAGGTACTGCTTCTTGAGATCGGCGTTCGCATCGGCGGGAATGTCGAGCTGCCCCGACGATCCGGCCGTGGTCTTCTCACCGTCCGACGCGTGGGACTCCGAGCCGGTGCCGGTGTCGATGCCACAAGCCGTCGGCAGCGGCAGCGGACCGACCGCCGCCGCGGCGACGGCCAGTCTCCGGACAGTGCGGGAACGAGTCATCCACTTCCATCCGATCCGGGGGAGGGGGATTCCGCCTGCGAACGCAGGAGAACGCCGAGTTCACAGTGGTGTCGGCAGTTCATGGCCCTGGGGCCGGTACATGACCGAGCTGTGACGGCCGGCCTGGGGACCGGCGCCGGTCATACGGGCGGCCCGGTGACGAAGTCACCGTTCTCGTCGTAGGGCCAGGCGTTGGCGACGCAGCCGTGCAGGCCCTTGATCTGCTGCATCATCACGGGGGCCAGTCGCCCGGCGCCCCCGCAGGTCAGGTGCGAGTGACCGAGGAAGTGCCCCACCTCGTGGTTGATGATCAGCGCCCGGTAGTCATGGATCGGCCCGTCGAAGTTGGGCGAGCCCTTGACCCAGCGCTTGAGGTTCACCACCACCCCTCCGGGAACCTCGCAGTTGTACTCGCCTCCGGTGTCCTGCTGGATGCCCGCCCAGCACAGGGCGTCCGCCGTCGCCGGTGTCGCGATCTTTATCGTGATGTCGTGCGGCGATCCCGCGCCCACCAGCTGGAACGCGTTGTTCGGGTCGTGGGTCCAGCCCCGCGGGGCGGCGAGTATCTCGGCGATCTCGTTCGCCGCCTGGGACGGCGAGATGTCGAGGCCGGTCTCGACCTCCACGATGTAGCGCACCGGGCGGGAACCGCTGCCCACCGTCTCCCCACTGGCCTGCGCGGTGACGAACGTACCGTTGCCCGTCGGGGGGACGTCGATCTCGGTCCGGCTCGCGGGGGGAGAGGGGGAGGAGGAAGGGGACGATGTGGGAGTGGGGGTGACGTGCGTGCTCCGCGGGTGCGGCGTACCGCTCGACGCGTCGCTCCGCCTGCCTCCCAGGAGGTACGCCGCCGAACCCAGCGGGCCGGCGGCCACCAGCAGGCCGATCAGCAGGCTCCGGCCCCGGTTGCGCGGCCGCCCCCGGCGATGGGCGGACCGGCGTCGGCGACCGGCGCGGTGACCGGCCGCGGTGCTGCCGGCGGCGGGTGCGGGTTGCCGCTCTCGTACCGAATACATGGCAGCTCAATCTGGTGATCCCAGATGATCCCCATGAGCCGGCGCTGTCACGGAAAGATAACGACGCCCGCGTTCCCCGGCCCGTGTGATCGTTGTGTAACGGCGGTCGGGGAGGGGCCTTCCTCGGGACGGTCATCTCGTCCGGTCTGCTTACACTGCCGAAATGCCACGGGTTCTGATCGTCGAAGACGACCTAGATGTCCGCAGGGCCGTCCAACTGGGTCTGCGGCATCAGGGGCATGAGGTCTTCGCCGTGGAAACGGGGGAGGAAGGGCTGGAACAGCTCCTCCCCTTCCGGCCGGACGTCGTCGTGCTCGATCTCATGCTGCCCGGCATGTCCGGCCTGGACGTGTGCCGCCGGGTCAGGGACCGCGACCAGGTGCCGATCATCATGGTGACGGCCCGGGGAGACGACGTCGACGTGGTCGTGGGACTGGAGACCGGTGCGGACGACTACGTGGTGAAGCCCGTGCAGGCCCGGGTGCTCGACGCACGGATACGGGCCGTACTGCGCAGACAGGACGCGTCGCTGCCGGACGGCACCCGTCCCCGGGCGGAGACGCACGGCGAGCTGGTCGTCGACCGCGCCGGGCTCGTGGTGACGCACCGCGGCGAACCCGTCACCCTCGCCCCCTCCGAACTGCGGCTGCTGCTGACCCTGTCGGCCTCGCCCGGCCAGGTGTTCAGCCGCCAGCAGCCGCTGGAAGCGGTCTGGGAACACAGTTACCACGGCGACATACGGCTCGTGGACGCCTGTGTGAAGCGACTGCGCAACAAACTCGGCGAGGGCAGGAATCCCCGTTACGTGCAGACCGTACGCGGGTTCGGTTACCGCTTCGGCACCTCATGAGCGACCGGACGTCCGCGCGGACACGGAGGACCGTACGGACGCGGAAGACCGCCGGGGAGCGGAGAACCGCACCCGAGGTCCCCACGGCCGAAGAGCCCCCCGCCGCCGTACCGGGTGCCGGCCCCCGGCGGTTCCTCCGGGCAGCCCTGGCACGCATCCCGCTCCCCCTGCGCGGTCTGCGCCCCCGCCTGCTGATGTCCTTCGTCCTGGTGGCCATGGCCAGCTCCCTGGGCACCGGGGCCCTCGCCTTCCGCGAGGCGCGCACGGGGGTGCTCCAGCAGAGCCAGGACTCCGTCATCAACCAGTTCCGTACGAGCGTCGACGCCGTCGCGCCCCACATCCCCATCGCCCCGAACCAGGCGGACCTCCAGTCCGCGGTGGACCAGGTGCTGGACACGAACCGTTCGTCGGGCTGGCGGATCATGGCCACGTACGGTGACCACCGCGCCTACGCGCCGAGCGCCGGTTTCGTCGAGCTGAGCCCCGAGATGCTCCGGTCCGTCCGGGACCGACGTGTCGCGGTGTTCCAGCGGATGAACGTCGACGGGCGCCCTCGTCTCGTCGTCGGCATGCCCGTCACGTACACCTGGGGCGAGGGCCTGGAGACCAGGCTCTCCGGGCTCGTCATGTACCTGGAGGTCCCGCAGACCACCGAAGAGGGGTACGTCGAGGCCATGGTCCACGGCATCGAGCGGGCCACCCTGGTGGCCCTGTGTCTCGCCGTCGTCCTGGCGCTGCTCGTGGCGAGCGGCGTACTGCGTCCCGTACGGGCGCTGCGCCGGGCGACGCGCCGGATGGCCGCGGGGCATCTCGACGTCCGGCTGGACGTCACCGGCTCCGACGAACTGGCCGATCTCTCTCAGTCCTTCAACGAGACGGCGGCCGAACTGGAGCGGACCGTACGGGAGCTGCGCCGCCTGGAGGCCCAGGGGCGCCGCTTCGTGGCGGACGTCTCCCACGAGCTGCGCACGCCGCTGGCGGCGATGTCGGCGGTCACCGACGTGCTGGACCTGGAGGGAGAAGGGGAGACCGGTGAGGCGCTGCGGCTCATCAGCGAGGGAACGAACCGGCTGAGCGGATTGGTGAACGACCTGATGGAGATCTCCCGTTTCGACGCGGGGGCGGCCGAACTCAACCTGGACGAGATCGACCTGGCCGAGTCCGTACGGCGCACCGTCGCCTTCCGGTGGCGGCAGGAGCAGGTGGAGACCCGGCTGCCCGGACCGGGTGAGCTCCGCGCGCGCGTCGATCCGCGCAGACTCGACGTGGTGACGGCCAATCTGATCGGCAACGCGCTGCGGCACGGAGAGCCGCCCGTGCGGCTGACCATGGGGGTACGGGTGGACGGGGCGGGCATGGCGTGGGCCGTCATCGAGGTGACCGACAACGGTCCGGGGATCGCCGAGGAGGCCATGCCGCACATCTTCGAGCGGTTCTACAAGGCGAGCACCTCACGGGCCAGGAGCGAGAGCAGCGGGCTGGGTCTGGCCATCACGGCGGAGAACGTGCGCCTGCACGGGGGGCGCATCCGGGCGGCGAACCTGCCCCGGGGCGGCGCGGCGTTCACGGTCGAACTCCCGCTGCACCGCGACGACACCGACAACGAGGCCGACGGGGGCACCCGGTGAGGGGCTCGCGGACGGCAGCGCTGCTGTCCGGGCTCACGGCCGTGGCCGCGGTCGCGGTCGCGGCCACGGCGTGCGGAGTCCCCCCGTCCGGTGTCATCGAGACCGGTGCGCCGGCGAGCGGCATGTTCTCCCCCAGTGCGACACCACCCTCGACGCCCGCCACCATCTCCCTCTTCTTCCTGCGCGACGGGGAGTTGATGCCCTATCCCCGCCGGATCGACGACGTCGGGGACCTCGAGGCCGTCGTACGCCTGCTGTTCGAGGGGCCGGCCGCGAACGAGGCCGCGATGGCCACCACGGAGCTGCCCCGCCTGTCGGACGCGCCGCGGGTGGCGATCGACAGCGGCATCCTCTTCGTCAAACTCCCCGGTGAGACGGATCCGCTGAACCGTCGGGCCATGCTCCAGCTGACGTGCACGGTGAACCACGCAGCTTCGCCGATCCCCACCGCCGTCCCCCGCGCCGACGCGGAAGCCGACGGCGACACCGCGCGCCGTTCCGCCGCGCCCAGCAGCCTCCATGTGTTCGGGGACGGATGGGCGATGACGCAGTCGGACCACGCGTGCCCCGCCGTGTCCCCTCCGCAGGAGCAGTCGGAAGCACCGACCCCGTGGGAGCCCTCCGGCTGACCACCGGACGGCCCCCGCCCAGGACGGCCCCCGCCCAGGACCGGAACCGGCCTTCCGGCCACGGCCCCCCACCTGCCCGCGCGGTGGCAGGCCGGCCGACCGCTTCCGGGCATATGCCTCACTCGTTCCTGTGAAGCCTTCTACACTCACCGTCACGTGACACACCGAAGTGGGGGCCGGATGGCGCTGAACGAGACGGCCGGGCAGGGGGACGGCACCGCGGCGGGACCGACGCTGGAAAGCCTGCTGTCGGTCATGGGGGCCGGTGCGCTGGAACCGTACGTGGCTCCCCGCGGTCTGGGGGTCGTGGTCGAGGGAGTCACCGTGCTGGACCCGCTGGAGGCGGGGCCGCCCCGGGGGCAGGTGGTGCTGGCCGTGGGCGTCGATCCGCACGCCGCCGCCGCCGTCGACGTCGTGCGCGAGGCCGCCGGATCGGGCGCGGCCGCGGTGGTCTTCGGGCCGGGGAGGCCGGGGCGGCCCCCGGAGGCGCTGCGGGCGGCTGTCGAGGACGCCGGTACGGCGGTGCTCTTCCGGACGGCGTGGTGCGGCTGGACCGAGCTGGTCGGCGCGCTGCGGGCCGGTCTGGTCCTGTCCGGAGTCCCCGCCGATCCGGCGGTGGCGGCCGTGCTGCCGGGCGATCTGAACGGGCTGGCCGACGCGGTGGCGGTCCTGGTGGGCGGCGCGGTGACGATCGAGGACGTGGAGTCCCGGGTCCTGGCGTACTCGTCCACGAAGGAGGACGTGGACGAGTTGCGCCGGCTGACGATCCTCGGCCGCCGGGTGCCGGAGTGGCGCGTGGCCGCCATGCGGGAGGCCGGGTTCTTCCAGGCGTTGTGGGGCTCGGGGGACGTCATCCACCGGCCGGCGCACGGGGAGAATCCGGAACGCCTGGTGGTGGCGGTCCGGGCGGGCGGGGAGATCCTGGGATCGATCTGGGTGGCGGCCGCGGGCGGTGACCTCCCGCCGCACGCCTCCGACACCCTGCGGTCGGCGGCGAGGGCGGCCGCCGCACACCTGCTGCACCACCGGTCGCACCGCACGCACGCCCGACTGGTCGAGGACACGGCCCGCGCGCTGCTCGACGGACGGGGATCCGCCGAGGTACTGACCGAACGCACCGGGATACCGGCGCACGGGCACTGCGGGGTCCTGGCGGTACGTCCCGGAGCCTCCTGCAAGGGGGAGGAGACCGGAAGACTGTGCGCCCTGCTGTCCGTGTGCTGCGGCGCGAACGGCCTCACGTCGGTGGTGGTGCCGGTCGACCAGGGAGCCCTGGTCCTGGTGGGCGCGCTGCACCAGGACATGCGGCGGGCCGTCGAACAGGTCGCGCGTCTGGGGAGGTCACTGGTGCGGCAGGTGGCCGACGTGTTCGGACCGGAGACGAGAATCGGTCTGGGCACGGTGGTCGACACCCCGGCGACCCTGCCCGAGTCCCGCCGGTCGGCGGACCTGGCACTGAGGGCCCTGCTCTCGGCGGGAGAGCACCGCACCGTCGCCTCCGCGGACGAGGTGGCCGAGTCGATCGCCCTGAACCAGATGCTGGACACGCTGACGGGAGCGGACCCGACGCCGGAGACACCGGTGGCACGCCTGGTGGCGTTCGACGCCGGGAACGGCGGGGGCACCCTGGTGCGGACCTTGCGGGTGTACCTGGACCACTTCGGCCATGTGCCGGACACCGCCCGGGCGCTGGGGGTGCACGCGAACAGCCTGAGGCACCGGATCAGCCGGATCACCGAGGTGTCCGGGCTCGACCTCCGCAGTCCGGACGCCCGGCTGCTCGCCCAGCTGCAACTGCGCCTCCTCGAGCGCGGGGGCCGGGAGGTGTGAGGACTCGGGCGCCGCCACGAAGAAGGGGCGGTTCCTTCGTGCCCGGGCACGAAGGCGGCCGCGCCACGTCCGCGGTTTCGCTCCGCGGTGAGAACCGCGCGGCGGAACACCGGGACTCCCGACGAAGACACCCGCACCGCCGCGACGGGAGTCTGGTGGTCCGCCCCACGGCGATCGTGGGGCGGTCAGACCCCGGCTCAGGGAGGGTGCACGATGAGTGGTTCCGGCAAGGCCGACCGGCGTGAGCGGATTCTGCGGGCAGCCGTACAGCAGGGACTCCTGGAACCCGAGACGGCCGTACTGGCCGGGTTCGTCGACCTCGACGGCGTCAACGAGACCGTCACGTCCCTGCGGAGCGCGTTCCCCGACTCCCTCCGGGTGCTGCACGCGTTCGCGGCCAAGGCGAACTGCCTGGTTCCCGTACTGGAGGAACTGCGCCTGAGCGGCATGGGCTGCGAGGTCGCCAGTGCGGGCGAACTCGCCCAGGCGCTGGAGGCGGGCTTCACACCCGCGCACATCGTGTTCGACTCCCCCGCCAAGACGCGGGCCGAACTGGCCCGGGCCCTGAGCCTGGGGGTCGCGGTGAACGCGGACAGCTTCCAGGAACTGGTGCGGCTGGACGAGATCCTGGCGGTCCGCCGTTCCGACTCGCGGATCGGCGTGCGCGTCAACCCCCAGGTCGGCGCCGGCTCGATCACCGCCATGAGCACCGCCACCGCGACCTCGAAGTTCGGCATTCCCTTGGAGGACGAGGGCAACCGGCGACGACTGCTCCAGGCGTACCGGGACCGCCCCTGGCTCACCTGGGTGCACACGCACGTCGGCTCGCAGGGCTGCCCCCTGGACCTGATCACCCGGGGCATCGCGAAGGCGGTGGAGTTCGCCGAGGAGATCAACGCCCACCTCGGCCACCGGCAGGTCACCTGCATCGACATCGGGGGCGGACTGCCGGTCAATTTCGCCGACGACGAGACGACGCCCGGCTTCGACACCTACGTGGACCACCTGCGCGCACACGCGCCGGTCCTGTTCTCGGGCGCGTACGAGATCGTCACCGAGTTCGGCCGCTCCGTGCTGGCCAAGAACGGGTTCACCGCCGCGTACGTCGAGTACACCAAGACCGTCGGCGGGCGTCCCATCGCGGTCACCCACGCCGGAGCGCAGGTCGCCACGCGGACGGTGTTCGCCCCCGACGCGTGGCCCCTGCGGATCGAGGCCCACGACCCCGGCGGCCGGGCCAAGCACGGCCGGCCCGTACGGCAGGACGTCGCGGGCCCGTGCTGCTTCGCCGGCGACCTGCTGGCCCGCGACCGGGCGCTGCCCCTCCTCGACGTCGGCGACCTCGTCGTCGTCCCGGACACCGGCGCCTATTACTTCTCCACGCCCTTCCACTACAACAGCCTGCCCGAACCCGCCGTGCACGGCGCCCATATCGACGCCGAGGGCCGGGTCACCTTCAGGCTGCTCCGCCCCGCGCAGGCCGCCCACCCGGTCCCGGCCCCCGCCGGACGGTGACCCCGGCTCTCCCGCATACCCCGCCAGAACCCCGATCACAGCCATTCGGGCCGGCGCGACCCGAGCGACCGTGTCCGGCTGCCCGGGGAGAACCATCACACCGAGGAAGGCAGGTGCAACCGCCATGAAAGTACGGCGCGCCCGGTCGGGGTGCTCCACGGAGGAAGCGGCGCCCCCGGGCCGGTGGAGGGGAGCCGGGCGGCGGCTGTCCGCCGCGCGGGTGCGCTGCGGCCGGGCGACGGGTGAGGCCGCGCGGTGGATCTCACGGCGCCGCCGCATCGCGGCCGACCAGTTCCTCCGGGGCGCGTGCTACGGAGCGGGTACGGCCGTAGTGGGTCTGCTGGCGGTGTGGGCGCAGAACCGCTGACGACGGAGACCGGGCCCGCGCTCCCCGCCTGGGAGGCGAGGACGCTCGGCCCTGACGCGCACCGCGCCCGCCGGCCGCACCGCGTCCCTGGTGGGGGCGGGACCCCGGTGCGGCCGGACGACGGCTGTGCCGTGGGACGCCGGGGCGGCTACCAGGAGAGGGCGTCCGCCGCGTTGCCCTGCCAGTAAGTGACGGTGGCGGCGCTGTTGAAGGAGGTACCGCCGTTCGGCAGCTTCAGGGTCTTCTCCTTGCCGGTCGCGTTGCCCTTCCTGTCGGCGAGGATCACGCCCGGGGTCTTCTCGTCGCCGCCCCCTTCGCCGTCGGGGGAGTACGTCAGGACGCCCGCGTAGGCGGACTGACCGGGCTTGAGCATCAGCTCGGCCTGTGGCGAGGTCTCCTCGGCCCACGGCAGCGGGGCCTGGGCGCCGGCGCCGGCCCTCGGGTAGGGGGCGCTGTAGGCGTAGCAGGGCTTGGCGCCGGTGTTGGTGGCCTTGAGCAGCAGGTGGTTGACCGGGCGGGACACCTCGGTGACGGTCGGCTCGGTGTTCGCCGCGGTGCAGGTGACGGTGGAGGGGGCCTGCTTCGTGGCGGCGGAGGCCGTCTGGCCGGCGGCCTGGACGCCGACGAACCCGAGGGCGGCGGCGACGACCATGGAGGAGGCGGCCGAGCGGGAGAGGAAACGAGTGGTGATACGCATGACGAGGCTGCTTTCTCCGGGTGTCGGAAAGACGGTCCTCCGGCTGTGAACCGTGCCGGCCGGTCTTGTCCCGGCCGTGCCGCCCGGGGTGCGGTGCGCCGGAAGCGCGGGCCGTACGGGCGGGGTCGAGCGGGGCCGGTCACCGTGTCCGGCGAGGCGCCGCTCCGGATGGCCCAAGCCTGTGCGATGCGGCGTCCCATCCGCCATTTCCTCCGGTGGTTCCGGAACGCCGGAATGCCCGAACCGGCTCTGGCCTGGGAGAACGCGGCTCTCCTGAGATGCCGGACGGGACGGGGGCGGGACGGGGCGGGGCGGCCGAGGAGACCGCTGATGTCGCTGCGCTGCCGCGCGAGTTCGGAGCAGCGCTCCGGGCCGAGTGCGAGGTCCCGGCGAAACAGGCGCATCCGAACGCCCCGACGCCGCACCGGTACCGCAGGGGGGAAGGAGTGCCGGTGCGGCGACGCGGCCGCCTCCCGCGCCGGCGCGGCTCCCGGTGAACCGGTCGGGCCGCACAGGCGCCGGGGCCGGTCCGTCCGGGCCGCTGACACCGGATACCGCTCCGCCGCCTTCGCGTGACCCGGCTGGCGGCCCGCTGACGCGCCGCACGCCGACCGGGCGAGCGCGACATTCACGGCATCCCCGCCGGCCCGTCCCGTCAAGTCCCGTCAATACGTTCCTCAGTTGTCACTCGCATGTCATACGCTGCGTCTCCGGCAGCGTTCGAACACCCGTCGTCGGGTGAGGGGGAACACGCGGCCGTTCGTTTTCGTCCGGTGACCACCGGGCTTCTTCTGTGGGGGGTTCACATCACTGTGCGCAGGCGCAGCATCGCGACCGCGACGGCACTCGCGGTCGTCCTCAATTCCGCGGCCCTGGTGGGGGCGTGGCGGGTCCGGCATCGGCCGACTCCGCGAGAATCCTTCCGGTGAGATCGGTCGGCGACATCGTCGTGGACGGTGCCCACTGCAGGGTGATGCGCCGGGCTGAGCGGGCGATGCGGGCCGGGACCTGGACCAGGTGGGCCCGGAGGGTGGCGGTGGTGGCCCTGGCGTGGAACGCGGAGGTCAGAGAACCGGCGGCCCGCAGCAGGTTGTAGGTCATCGCCCACAGGGTGAGCCAGGCCGCGTTGGCGTGGAAGTGCCCGGACGGCAGATGGGCCAGGGCCCCGGCCTTGCTGTCCGCGATGACCTGCTCGACCACGGCGTGGCGGCGGTGTTCCCGTTCGGCCTGGAGTGTCGGGGCGGGCCGGTCGGTGAAGAAGGGGTGGTAGCGCCAGACGGGAAACAGTTCGCCCTGCTCGCCCACGACCGGCGGTTTGGCCAGGTCACGGACCCGGCGCACGATCAGGCGGGCGGTTACCCGCTCTGCCTTCTTCCGGCTGGCGAACGCGGTGTACTCGGGCAGTTCGGGCGACC
>NZ_JAHWZY010000066.1:0-14552 GCF_041380215.1 Streptomyces pimonensis | reverse complement strand
CATCAACGCCCTCGGGCACGCCACCACGACCACGTTCGACCCCGGCCGCTCCCTCCCCCTCACCGTCACCGACCCCAACGGCCGCGTGACCCGGTACGAGTACGACGACCTCGGCCGCCTGGTCAAGGGCTGGTCCCCGACCCGCTCCAGCGGCACCCAGACCCCCGACGTCCAGATCAGCTACCAGCAGGCCACCGCCACCTCCTCCAGGACCAGCCCTGCCGCCGTCACCACCAAAACGATCAAGGACGACGGCAGCTACGCCTCCTCGGTCACCGTCTACGACGGCCTGCTCCGCCCGGTCCAGACCCAGAACGAGGCCCACGGCCCCGGCCGCATCATCACCGACACCTCCTACGACGACCACGGCCGGCCCAGCATCGTCACCAGCGGCTACCTCGCCGCAGGCCAGCCGACCACAACGCTGTTCGCACCCAAGTCCACGACACTCATCCCCAGTTACGTAAAGACCCAGTACGACGGCATGGGCCGCACCGTCCGCCAGGCGACCTACCACGACGGCGAATTCCAGCACGAGACCTTCACGTCGTACGGGCCGAACACGGTACACGTGAACCCCCCGGGCAACACCACTCCGGCAACGTGGACCACCACCGACGCCCTCGGCCGGGTCACCGAGATCGAGCAGTACACCGACGCCGGCCAGTCCACCACCCGATCGACCCGCTACGCCTACGACGTCCGCGGCAACCGCTCGGAAGTCACCGACCCGGCCGGCAACAAGTGGACGTACAAGTACGACGTACGCAGCCGCATAGTCGAGGCCACCGACCCGGACACCGGCACCACCAAGACGACCGCGTACGACGGCGCCGACCGTCCCCTCACCACCGTCGACGCCAACGGCAAGACCCTGCACACGACCTACGACGTGCTCGGACGAGTGACGGCTGTCCGCGAGGATTCAGCCACGGCCAGCCCGATCAAGACCTTCACCTTCGACGCCGTCGGCGCCCTCGGCCTGCCGGTCGCCTCGACCCGCCACACGGCGGACGGCGACTACGTCACCAAGATCACCGGCTACACCACCGACTACCAGCCCACCGGGCAGGACATCACCATCCCCGCCGGCGCCAAGACCGCCGGGCTTTCCGGCACCTACAGCTACACCTACAGCTACACACCGACCGGCAAGCCCCTCTCGGTGACCTACCCGTCAAAGGGCGGCATCTCCTCCGAGAAGGTGGTCACCCGCTACAACGAGGACGGCCTGCCCGAGTCCACGTCCGGCTCCAGCTGGTACACCGCCGACGTCACCTACTCCCCGTTCGGCGAAGCCCTCCGCACCGTCTCCGGCTCCCAGCCCTACCGCGTGTGGACCACCAACTTCATCGACCCGCGCACAGGACGCCTCCAGCGCACCGTCGCCGACCGCGAGACCGCCTCACCCCACCGCATCACCGACAGCTACTACTCCTACGACGCCTCCGGCACCATCACATCGAACTCCCGCAAGCTGAGCGAAGCCTCAGGCTCCACCTGGGACACACAGTGCTACACCTACGACGCCCTCGGTGAACTCGTCCACGCCTGGACCTCCACCATCGCCCCCACCGGCACAGGCAACGGCTGCAAGACCGCCAACGGTGCCGCCTTCGGCTACCGCACCGACTACGCCACCTCCTCCGGCCCCGTCGCGGACGCCCCGAACACGGCCAGCGACAGCTCCAGCCCGGACGCCTCGCTGACCAGCACGCTCGCCGCAGCCGCCCCGGCCGCCGGCACCGTGGCGACCTCCGCCACCGCCTACCGCCAGGCATTCACCTACGACTGGATCGGCAACCGCTCCACCCTTACCGAGCACAACGTCACCGACCCCACCAAGAACATCACCTATCACTCCGGCTACGGCACCACCGCCGGAAACGGCGCCACCGAACCGGTCACCACCCAGCCCCACACCCTGGCCTGGGTCTCCACCACCCCCACCGGATCCGGCAGCGCCTACACCTACGACCCGGCCGGCAACACCACCAAGCGCGACCTCCCCGACGACACCCAGAGTTTTACCTGGACCGCCGAGAACAAGCCGGCCACCGTGACCACCGGCGCCACCACCGTCAACTACACCTACGACACCGGCGGCCAACGCCTCCTGGAAAACTCCAGCGAAGGCTCCACCCTTTACCTCCCCGGCAGCGAACTCACCACCGACGCCACCGGAAAGATCACCAAGGCGACCCGCACCTACGCCCACCCCGGCGCCCCCACAGTCGTCCGCACCTCGAACGGCACCAGCACCGGCCACACCCTCAACATCCAGCTCACCGACCATCTGGGTACCGCCAACACCACCATCCAGATGGCCGCCAACCAGTCGGTCACCAGGCGGGCCTTCAAACCCTTCGGCGAAGCCCGCGGCCCCAAACCGACCTCCTGGCCGGACAAGCGCAGCTACCTGGGCGTCGGCATCGACGACACCGCCACCGCACTGACACACATCGGCGCACGCGAGTACGACCAGGCCAACGGCCGCTTCATCAGCGCAGATCCGCTGCTGGACATCACGGACCCGTTGCAGATGAACGGCTACTCCTACGCCAAGAACAGCCCCATCAGCACCAGCGATCCCGACGGCCTGAAGCCCGTCAGCAATTGCTACAGAGGCTGCAAGGAAAGCGATAACACCACCTACCGGGACTGGATGGTCCCGAGCGCTGACGGAGGCTGGTCTTACCGTCGCGTAACCTCCACTTACACCTATGACGTGGAGGGCGACCTCCACAGCGTCACCCGAACCGGCAGCGGCCATCCGCCGATGGGCACAACAACCATCGTCAAGCCGTACAACGTGGCGGCCCAGAAGAAAACACTCAACTTCGTTGCCTCCCTCGTCGTCCCTGACGTCGAGTCATGGAAAAAGGTCGTCAACGGAGAGGCAAACGGCTGGGACTACCTTGGCGTCGCCTCGGATGCCCCCTTCCTTAAGGCCTTGAAGCTGGTACCCGATTCGGTTGCGAAAAAGGGTAAAGAGGCCGTCGAAGAATGGCTCAAGAAGTACGCCTCAGGATGCAAATGCTTCCTCGCCGGCACCCAAGTCCTCATGGCCGACGGCAAGACCAAGGAAATCGAAAAAATCAAGGTCGGTGACAAGGTCGTTGCTACAGACCCGGAAACAGGGGAGACCCGCCTCCGGAAAGTCACCCACCTGATCATCACCGAAGACGACAAGCACTTCAACGAACTGACCATCGAAACACCCGACGGACCCGAGAAGCTCACCGCTACACACGAACACCCCTTCTGGGTTCCCGAGATCGGCGCCTGGGTCGAGGCCCGCAACCTCGCCGCCGGCATGACCCTCAGAACCCCCGACGGCACCACCGTCCGCATCATCAGCAACCGGGCATACACCAAGCACGCCCGGACATACAACCTCACCGTCGACGACCTGCACACGTACTATGTGGTGGCGGGGCAGACTCCGGTCCTGGTTCATAACTCAGGTCCTGGGTGCGGATCCGTATGGATCGATTCGAACAGGGTGCCTCATCATTTCAAACATGCTGCCGACTTCGGGGTCACTGCGAAGGAGAGCAAAGCGAGCAAGCAAGCATTCGTGAACGCCTTGGAAGGCTTCGTTAAGGATCCAGGGAACGTTCAAATCGCGGGAACGTATCGCGGGACGCCTGCCCGGCACTACGTGGATCTCAACACCGGGCGTCACGTCTCGGTGGACATCGAATCCGGCGAGATGCTTGGTGCCTGGAAATCGGATGTGACTTCAGACCAGTTCTGGTACCTGACCATGCAAGGGAAGCTGTAAATGGCCACGTTGGAGCCCTTTTTGGTACTCGCGGAGGCTGTATCGGAAGGGAGAATCTCTCCTTCAGAGTTCTCTCTTGTCTGCCTTCCCCTGTACAAGGGGTACGGCGGCCCGTATCCGACAGCCGAGCAATATGAGGCGGCGACAGAACTCTTCTATGTCGCGCACGACTACGACTCAGCTGGCATCGGTATGCCTGACCTGCTGAATGATGAACAGGTTCGACTGAAGGCGGCTGATATCGCCCGTAGAATGCACGTGCTCCTGCAGTAGCCACATTCGAACAAGTCGCTCTGGCAGAGGAATGGGTGGGTTCCTCGGCTCGGAGGCCGAGGAACCCACCCATGGTCGTTTGACGGCAACGGTGACGGCAACGTCAGCGGACGACGGCTGCGGTGGGCGGGTCGTCGTTGCCGTCGTCGGCCCGGCTGAGGGCGTTGCCGAGGGTCTCGATCGCTTGGCGCTGGAGGCGGAGCCTTACGTGGGCGTAGACGCCGGCGGTGACGCCGATGTGGGCGTGGCCGAGTAGTTCCTTGATCACGACGAGGTCGACACCCTGTTCCAGGAGCAGGGTCGCGGTCGAGTGCCGGAGGTCGTGGAAGCGGATCGTCCGGAGTCCGGCTCTTTGGAGGAGGCCGCGGAAACGGCGGGTGAGGTTGGTGGGGTCGAGGGGGTTCCCGGTAGGGGTGGTGAAGACGAGGCCGTTGTCCGTCCAGCCCGATCCTGCGGCCTGGCGCTCGTCCTGCTGGTGTTCCTGGTGACTCTTGAGCGAGTGGATGCACTCGGCGGGGAGGACGATGCGGCGTTCGGAAGCGCGGGTCTTGGTGTGCAGGGTGGTCAGGCCCCTGGTACGGGTGCGCTGGAGCGAGCGGTGGATGCTGGCCGTGCCGCCGTCGAGGTCGAGGTCTTCCCAGCGCAGGCCGAGGAGTTCGCCCTTGCGGAGGCCGGTGCGCAGGGCGAGTTCGAACAGCGCGTGGAGCCGGTCGCTGCTGACGAGGTGGAGGAACTGCCGGGCCTCGCTCGCGGTGAAGGGCGGGGAACGCCGAGGGCGGGGCGCGGGGGTCTTGACGTTCCGGGCGACATTGCGGGGCAGGTCGTCTTCGCGGACGGCGTGCTCCAGGGCGGACTTGAGGACCGAATGGACGTAGGTCACGGTCAGCGGCGACAGACGCTTGTCGCAGCACTGGCCGATAGCGCAGCAGGAGCGCAGGTCGGTGTCCCGTTCCTGTGCACAGCACTGGCAGGTGATGCGGAGACGGTCAAGGAAGGTGCGTACGTCACGGGCGGTGAGCCGAGCAAGCTTCTTCGCGCCGAGGCCGGGGATGAGGTGGAGGCGGACGCAGGCGGCGTAGCGGGTGTGGGTGTTCTCGCGGACTTGGTGGACGGCGACGCCGTTCAACCAGTACGTCAGGTACGCGCTGACGGTGCTGTCGGCCGCCGCGATGGGGAGGCCGCGGTTGCTGGTGGCGGTCTTCTCGGTCAGCTTGGCGAGGGCTTCCTTGCGGGTCGTGCCGTAGACGCGGATGCGCTTGCGGGTGTTGCCGGGTGCGAGGACGTACCCGGCGGCTTCCCAGCGGCCGTCCTTGCGTTGGTAGACGGTTCCGTCGCCGTTGGCGCGGGAGCGGGCTCGGCGGGATGAGGCGGGGCGCGGAGTGGTCATCAGGCGGCGGCTTCCTGTTCGAGGCGGGTGCGGATGAAGTCGTTGAGGGCGTGGGCGGGGATGCGGCGGGCGCGGCCGAGGGTGATCGAGGCGAGCTGGCCGGAGCGGAGCAGGTCGTAGACGGCGGAGCGGCCGAGCTGGAGGCGGGCCATGACCTGGGGCACCGTGAGCAGATCCAGCGCCGGTGCCGCCTCCGCGTGGAGGACGGCGGGCGGGGGCAAGGCCATCAACAGCCCCCTTCGGCCGCGAACTGCCGTTCCAGTTCCTTGCGATGCCAGACGTCGGCCGCGAGGAGTGCGGCGCCGGGGCTGTAGCCCGAGCCGTGGTAGTCCCAGTGGCCGACGACGAGCGTGGTCGTCGGGTCGGACTCGGGCAGACCGGCGTGGGCGCGGGCCTGTTCGGTACGCCAGGCGCGGCGGGCGTCACGCAGCGCGCCGAGAGTGGTGGAGTAGCTGCGGGACTTGGTGGAGAAGTGGCCCCGGAAGCCGAGCATGTGCGCCCACTTCCAGAGCTTGAGATCGGCGAACTCCGGCAGCTTTCCCAGCTCCCAGCAGGTGCGGATCATCTGCCGCACGTGCCGGGCGACGGCGAGCCGGGGCAACGGCCGGGCCTGCCCGGTGCCGCCGCAGGCGGTGCACGGGAGCGGGGTCCCGTGGGGGAGGACGGTGGCGCCGCGTCCCTGGCAGGGGCGGCAGAACAGGGCGCGGTCGAGGGTGCCGGAGGCGTCGGCGGACTTGGTGGCGTACTTCGCCACGTAGGCGGCCACGGCCTGGTCGGTGAGTTCGGCGTCGGTGCCGAAGGAGGCGATCTCGCGCACGTCGAACTGTTCGCCCCAGCCGAGTTCGCGTTCCCCGACCGCATCCGAGGCGACCGTGACGCGGACCCGCGCGGCGGAGGCGCGGGCGGCCTTGGTGAGTACGGCGACGGTGGCGTACGGCGGCGGGGGCTGGCTGCTGCCGTCCGGGCCGTCGAGTCGGATGACGGCGTGGAAGTGGACCAGACCGCGCTGCTGGTACTCGGCGACCTTGGCGAAGGACACCCGCAGGACCGCGCGGGCCGCCTTCTGAGTCATGCCGAGCCCGGCGGCGATCTCGCGGCGCAGGTAGGTGGTGAAGCGGGCCCACAGCGTGGAGGCGTAGGCGTTGAACAAGACCGCGCCTTCGTAGTCGTACGTCGCGGGGTTCAGCGGCGTCCCGATCAGGGCGTCGTTAAGTTCGTGGAGCTTGCGGCAGCGGCAGGGCCGGATGTCGCCGCCGGGGGTGGTGAGGCGGTTGTGGACAGGGCCGAAGGACGGCGGGGTGAGAGTGACGAAGACGCGGGGATGGGCGCGGACAGTGTCGGGCACGTTCTTGCCGCCGGAAAGGCCGGCGCGGATGAGGTGGTAGGTGTCGGCGGCGTAGAGGCGGGAGCAGGCCGGGCAGCGTGAGGCACGGCGGTTGCCGCACGCGGTGAGCAGGCTGCCCGTGGGCTCGTCGGAGGAGGTGTAGGAGCGCAGTACCTCACCGGTCGTGGTGTCGACGGTGGTGCTGTGGCCGGTCAGGCGGACGGGTTCGGTGCAGCCGCCGAGGCGTTCGATCTGCTGCTGTGCGCGGTCGAAGTCGGGGTGGTTGACCAGGTGGAGCAGGTCCCGCACGGCGGGGCTTGCCACGTGGCGCAGGTCCAGGGTGACCATTCGGGGCGTGTCCCTTCTGTCGGGTGTGTGGCCCCGAGCAGCAACCAGCCAGACAGGAAGGGGTGTTGGTGCTGCTTGGGGCATGGCGAACCAGGTCCATGGGCGGGCGTGGATTTCAGGGAGGGGTGGTCCGGCCGGTGGCCGGGGTGGCTCAGAGCTGAGCGAGGGCGGCGGTGGCCACCGGCAGGGCGACGCCCATGCGGGTTGCGAGCTGGGCGGCGGTGACCGGTGTTCCGTGCTCGGCGTGGTGGGTGTCCGCGATGCGCCGGGCCGCACTCAGCAAGGCGGCGGGCAGGGCCGGGCGGGGACCGGTGGCGGGCGCCTTGGCGACGGCCGGGGCGGGGGCGGAGCCGGGGACCTTGAGCACGGTAGGCACTTCGGCCGGAGGCGGCATAGGTGTCGCGGCGGGGACCGGCTCAGGGGCCGGGGCCGCCGTCTCGGGAGCGGGCGCCGAGGTGGGCACCGGCTCAGCGAGGGGTGCGGGGGCTGGGGTGGCTGTGTTGGTGTCCTCCCGGTGTGCGGTGGTGTGGAAGTGGGCGAGGAAGGCGGGGCCGACGTGGCCCCAGCCGAGCAGCAGGAGCGGGGCGACGGTGTCCAGGCAGGCCCGTCCGTAGCGTCCGGTCAGCAGGGGCTCGGCGGTGTTCAGGGCGAGGGTGAGCAGCCCGCACAGGTGCAACAGCCGGGTGCCGGCCTTCAGCTCCGCCTTGGGGACGCCGCTCAGGGCCAGGAACCGCAGCGCGACCAGGAGGCCGACGACGGACAGGTCCACCATGGGCGCGATCAGCGGGGCGATCGGGCGCGGGACGCCGAGCCGCAGGGCGAGCGCCCAGACGTTGCCGAAGGAGAAGACGAAGGCCAGGGCCGCGATCACCGCCATGACCACGGTCACGGTGCGCCGGGTGAACCGTTCCTCCACCATGATCACAACCTCCCTTCTGGTGTGGGCATTTCGGGGTCACTTGGTGAGCGAGGGTGCGGGCGGTGTCGTCCGGCCGGTCGAGCGCAGGAGGGCGTCCAGGCACAGGTCCGGGTCTGCGGTCAGGTGCGAAGTGGCGTCCGCGACGCGAGAGGCGTCGGTGTCGGAGACGTAGGGGGTGCGGATGCGGGTGTAGCCGGGGCGGCCTTGCATCGCCATCACGGCGACGCCGACGTAGGCGGGGTCCTGCAAGGTGACCGGGCTGGCGTCGGGCCAGTTGCGGATGTCCTCACCCAGCGCGGCCACCGCTGCCTCCACCGTCTTCTGCGCGAAGGACAGCCCAATGGGGCACACGTCGCGGATGAAGGTGGGGATGGCGTCGCCGGTGGTCTTCTGGCTGATCAGGATCACCAGGATGCCGACGCTGCGGCCCTTCTTGACCAGGTCCTCCACCAGCCGGGCGTTCTCCGCCGTCAGCGCGGCAAGACGTTTCGTCGTCGGGTCGCTGCCCTTGTACTCGCGGAAGTACGTGTGCGCCTCATCGATGATCAGGACCGTGAGCGGCCACTCCGGAGAGGGGCCGACGTGCCACATGTTCTTCACGCCCAGTACCTCACGGATGATCGCCGAGCGCCGCTTACGCAGATCCACCAGACGCTTGAACAGCGCGTTCGCCTCATCAAGGTCGTCACCGCAGAACGCGAACATCCGCTTGACCAGGTCGGCGTAGTCGCCCTCCGAGGCCCGCGACACCTTGCCGTCCGCAGTCGCGATCTGCACGGCGGCCGACGGCGCGAAGTCGCAGACGAACTTGTTGACCCCCGAGGTCTTGCCCGCACCCGGGACGCCGGCCACCGTCACCCCGGGCACGTTCGCCAGGGACGCCCACACCTTCGCGGCGTACTCGTCCACGCCCAGCTCCCAGCGGGTCAGGTCCGTGAGTGGACGGCCGGTGGGCCGGTGGGTGGTCGGCGTGGTCAGCGGGTCGGAGCGCACGCCCCGGATGACCACCTTGCCGGGGCCGTCCGGCAGCACGGACACCCGCGTGCACCGCCAGGCGTCGGCCAGGAACCGCGCCGACTTCTGGTACTCCTCCAGTCCGACCTGCGGCAGCGTCCTGGCCCGCACGATGACTCCGAACTGGTCCGGCTTCACCTTGATCTTCGGCGTCAGGATCCGGGGAGCGGGGGTGGCACCGTCCTTCTGCGCGGTGATCTGCGCGAGCAGGCCCGGGGTCTTGTCGGTGACCGTCAGTCCGGCCATCCGTGCGAGCCGTACCCAGCCCCAGCGAACCCGGACGGCCTGCCGCATGCTGACCCTCGTGCCCCCGTCGGCCCGCATGTAGCGCACCACCGTCACCAGCAGCCACACACCGACCAGCGCCGTAGCGATCGGCAGCGCGTACGACGCGTATCCCGTGACGGCTTCCATGTCAGGCCCCCTCTTCGCATATCAGGCGGAACATGTCGCCCAGGTCGAGGCGGGCCGCCTGCTCCGGGCTCAGGCAGAGCAGATCGAGCACCGCACCGGAGACGAAGAACGTGGCCTTGCCCTTGGACCCCGGCAGGGGCCGGAGCGGGGACAACTCCCGCTCCGGCGCGGACTTTTCGAAGCGGATCACTGGGCGGCCTCCACGGTCACCAGCTCCAGGCGGGCGGCCCGGTAGGCGACGCCGTCGGAGAGCTGACCGTTGAAGATCCGCGCCCACGGGGTCGCGAACAGCTCCACCGGCCGCACCATCACCCCCGGCTTCAGCCCGGCAGCCAGTCCCGTCTCCGGGACCGTGATCTTCAGGACCTCGGCCCGGCCGTCCTCCATGAGCATCACGGTCACTGTGTACAGCGACGCACCGGTCTCCCGGTCGGTGGCGATCTCCCCGGTCTGCTGGTCCTTGATCTTCAGCGCGGGCTCGGTGCCCGCGATACACACCGCCGACGGCAGCAGAGCAACACGGATTCGAGACATGGCCATGCCATCACACCCCTTGTTCGGTGGAGCCGCTTGATCGGCTCGCTAGGAGCATACGGAGCTCATCGCTTAACTTGCAAGGTCGATTAGATCGTGAAGGCGATCAGGTTGTGAGGAGGTCAGGCGGGGAACACGTGGATGTGCCTGTAGCGCTACGGCTGGCTGGCGATACCGTGGTGGCATGACCCTGCCCTTGGACGAGGACTCCCGGCCGCCGTACCTCCAGGCCGCCGAGGCTCTGCGGGACGCGATCTTGAACGGCGAGTTCCGCCCCGGCGAGCGCCTGCCCTCGGCCAACGTGCTGCGGGACCGCTTCGGTGTCTCCAGCTCCACCGTCCAAAACGCCCTGCGCGTGCTCAAGCAGGAAGGGCTCGTCTACTCCCAGCTCGGGCGAGGCAGCTACGTCAGCGCCTCAGCCGGCCAGAGTGCCGGCCCAGCTGACGACGATCACGGTGATGCCGAGGCCGAAGGCCCGGACTGGCCGGTAGACCTCATCCGCAACGAAGACAGCCGACCGCCGTACGTTCAGGTGGCCGACATCCTCCGTCGCGAGATCGAGGAAGGCACCTATCCGCCCGGCTCTCAGCTCCCCCCGGCCCGTGAGATCCAGGAGCGGTTCCAAGTCGCCAACTCCACCGCGCAGAACGCCTACCGAAGCCTCAAGCAGGCAGGACTCGTGTACGCGGTCAAGGGGCGCGGCGTCTTCGTACGCCCGGCTCCGGAGCCGGGCAAGCATCACGGATCGATCACCAACTACCTGCTTCGGGACCAGGTCGACCGCGAGGCCCGTGCTTCAGCCGCCGAGTTCGCCGACCTCAGCGATGACGAACTGCTGGAACGGGAAGCGGAGCTAGACCGGCGATGGGCCACGATCCGCGAGGAGCATCAGCGAGTCTTCAACGAGCGCCGGAAGATCAAACGCGAGAAGAGCCGCCGCGGCCTGTTCATGCCACCCCTCCACGACGACCAAGCGGACTCGGACATGTCGCCGCGCGAGAAGCTGGAGGCCGCACTGGCCGAGTCGAAGAAGCAGCGACAGCAGAGCCCCTGAGCAGGGCTGACAGCTCGGCCAGTGAGTGAGCTGTTCAGAGTTTCTTTACTTGATCAAGGGCGCCCCGCTGACGCGGGCCGCCGCGCGCCGGCGGTCGGCGACCGCCGCCCGCTCCTGTCTGCCGCCCCGCTGGCGACGGCCGCCGACCACTCGGCGCGCAGAGCCCGGGAGCGTAGCCGGACCACCAATCGGAAGCCCCGGTCCGACCCCTCAGCAGCAGGCTGGCCGGGCACCTGAGAGGCCGCCCGGCGGGCTCGCGCCGTCCCGGACGCCCATGCTTGCTACCTGGCTGGGGGCCGTGACGATGGAGATAACGGGGCTGATGCCGGTGCGGGGCTGAGCGAGACACACATGGCGGGTGGTCGGTCGGCGCGCCCGCCGTCGTGGCTGACTTTCTGTGGCAGAGGCCAGAACCCCCACAGCCATGGGCACGGCACGTACGTGAGGCCCGTCCCTGCCGGGGCTGACGAGTGCGGGGGAGCCTCGATCGGCTGCGCCCGGCAGGGACGGGAGTCGGGTGGGTCAGCGCAGTGCGGCGCCTGGGCGAGCGAGGCGGGTCACGTCTGGCGCCAGGTCCGCCAGGGGCGGGTGATGATCTCCAGGTAGGTGTGGTGGGACGGGTTCTGGCCGCAGTGCCGGAGTACCCAGTCCTGCGGTTCGGCGAAGTCCTCGCTTGTCGGCGAGGTCTCTCCGTCCACGGCGCACTGCATCGCGTAATGGACCGGCTCCGCGTCCGGCTCGCGGTCGGGCTGGAGCGTCCAGGTCTCGTAGCGCAGGACCGAGCGCGGGGTCACCGTCCCCACCTCCGGTTGGCCACGGCCACCTTCGCGCTCAACTCCTCCGTCGGAGTCGGCGTACGTACGTCCTCGGGCGGCACGTCCCACTCCCGGCCACCGCGCGGTGGCCGAAGCTGCACGTACGTCCCCACATGCCCCATCACCACGCCCACCTTGCCGCTCCGCCGGTCGACCACCAGGGCGCCGGCATCGGGCGAGACGGTGTGCCCGTCGGCATCAGGGGTGGGGGCCGTCATCGTGACCGCCCCGGCGAGGCGGCCCGCGACCGGGCGTCCAGTCGCAGGGCGGGAACACACGGGGTGGCGCTCATTCGCACGGTGACGCTCCTCGGCGGCGTTGATGCGTGCCCTGGGCCTGTTGGTGCCGCAGGGTCGGCACCGATCCTCACGCCGGTCACCAGGACGAAGGAACCTCCACCAAACCCCATTACGGGACGTCCCGCACCGTGTAGAACGTCCCTAGTGCCGTCCTGGGACGAAGGGGGAGACTCGTGCCGAACGAGAGACTACGAGCCGTCATGGCGGCGGGAGGCTGGACGTACGCCGCACTCGCTCAGCAGGTCGAGGTCGACCCCAAGTCGGTCGAGCGCTGGGTGAACCTCGGGCGTATCCCACGTCGTGCCACTGCCCTCCAGGCGGCCAAGGCCCTGGGAGAAGACGTGCACGCACTCTGGCCGGCGCTCCGCCAGGCCCGCCCCGCCCGCGCCATCAGCCCTGAGTTGGTGGCGCTCTACGGGCAGCGGGCCGACATCCCTGTCTCGACGTTCACCGACCTGATGGCCCAGGCCCGGGAGCGGATCGACATCCTCGTCTACGCGGCCGTCTTCCTCCACGAGGCGTACCCGCGGCTGAACGAACTCCTCACCGAACGCGCCGCCGAAGGCTGCACCGTCCGCATCGCGATCGGGGACCCCGACAGCGACAACGTCCAAGCCCGCGGCCAGGAAGAGCGGTTCGGCCACGGCATCGAATCCCGCTGCCGCCTCGCACTCATGCACTACAAGCCGCTCGCCGACACCCCCGGCATCGAAGTCCGCACCCACGCCACCACGCTCTACAACTCCCTCTACCGCGCCGACGACCAGCAACTCGTCAACGCCCATGTCTGGGGCGTCAACGCGTACGCCGCCCCCGTGTGGCATCTTCGCCGTCACGAGGCAGGCGGCATGTTCGACACCTACGCCGAGAGCTTCGACGCCGTGTGGACGACGGCAACCCCCGTACAAGAGGAAGGCTGACCGTGGCCCGCACCGAGTACTACGACGACCCGAACGCGCCCAAGCCGAACAGCATGGTCGTCGCCGCCTCCGCCGTCGTCACCGACGACCACGGGCGCATCCTCCTCCAGCGCCGCCGCGACAACGACCTATGGGCCCTGCCCGGAGGCGGCATGGACCTCACCGACTCCCTGCCAGGCACAGCCGTCCGCGAAGTCAAAGAGGAGACCGGCCTCGACGTAGAGATCACCGGCCTGGTCGGCACCTACACCGACCCGAAACACATCATCGCCTACACCGACGGCGAGGCCCGGCGACAGTTCAACGTCTGCTTCACCGCCCGCATCACCGGCGGCCGGCTGGCAATCTCCGACGAGTCCACCGAGCTCCGGTTCGTGCCGCCGGACGAGATCGAGCACTTGCCGATGCACCACACCCAACGACTCAGGCTCCAGCACTTCCTGGAACAGCGCGAGAAGCCGTACCTGGGCTGAACCGTCTGACGGCAGTAGCGACGGCAACAACCCCGCACAACCACGGACACCCACGCACTTCACCGGACCAGCAAACCGCACTTGACCTGCAAAAAAGCAGGTCGAAGGCTTCGCTTAGCACACGTACTATGTGCTGGCAGGCGAGACACCGGTCCTCGTCCACAATTCCAACTGCCCGCTGACCGGCGGCTTCAAGGTGGGTATGAGTCCTGACGAGATCGCCGATATAAACCGTGGCTTTGGCGGTGAGACCCTGCTGAGTGGCTCGCCTGCGAACACCATGGCTAACGCCAGTCGCTATAACAGCTTCTGGGATAAGTCAGCCGTCGTGATTCGTGATATCGCTGGTAGCCACATGTTCAACAACGGAAACAAGCGCACTGCTCAAGCTGTCGTAGAGCAGCTGATGCAGCGAAACAACGTTACGAGTGGCCCTACTTCTGCCGACCTCAGAAGTGTCATCGACAGAGTAGGTAAAGGTCAGCTACACGACGTCAGTGACATCTCGGCAGCCTTGAGGGGCTATTGATGGGAGCGCAAGGAATGAATATTGAGCAGCTCATGGAGAAGTTGGGCCGCTCAGGCGTCACAGTGATCCTTAAGGTGGATGACGAGAGGATGGCGGAAGGTGGCGAGCCCTGGACTTTGGTGATGTCGGGTCCGGTCCTAGGGCCCGAAGGATTCATCCGCGCCGAATCTTCCAGCCTGAGCGACTGCCTCGAACAGGGATTCACCCGGTTGCGTTCCCGGCCGGGCGACTGGGAATGGCTGGCGGAAATTTCATAGCCATTGAACCCTTCTCGGTAACGTCTCGTGACGCTTTGTGATCTTCGTTCAGGCGGTACGGCCGTGTTCGAGCTGGAGCAAGACGAGGGCGGCTCGGGTGATCCGGGTGATGGCCGCGGGGTCGAGACTGACTCTGCGCAAAGCCTTGAAGGTGACCTTCAGCAGGGCGTTGGCACGTTCGGCGACAGCGTGGACGCCTCGGATC
>NZ_JAHWZY010000065.1:0-15801 GCF_041380215.1 Streptomyces pimonensis | reverse complement strand
CGAAAGATCCGGCGCCGGCCTGAGCCTCTACCACGTCGTCCGCGAACTGCAGACACTCCTCGCCACCTGGACCGGCGCCTGCCCCACCTGCCACCGCGACATACCCACACCCATACGAACCTGACCAAGCCCTACTATGACATCGGCGCGGATGCCGGCTGGGTGTCGGTGGGGTGCGACGGTGACACGTCTGCGTTCGCCGTGGCCACCTTGCGTCGTTGGTGGGAGGGGGAAGGCCGGCACCGTTACCCGCGCGCCTCCCGTCTGCTGATCACCGCTGATGCCGGAGGTTCCAACGGCTACCGGGTTCGTGCGTGGAAGAAGGAACTCGCCGGCTTCGCCCACGACACCGGGCTGCAGGTGACCGTGTGCCACTTTCCTCCAGGTACTTCAAAGTGGAACAAGATAGAACACCGACTGTTCCCCCAGATCAGCATCAACTGGCGCGGCAGGCCCCTGACCAGCCATGAAGTCGTGGTCAGCACCATCGGCGCCATCCGCACCCGCACCGGACTGGCCGTCCACGCCGAACTCGACTCCGGTGCCTGCCCCACCGGCGTCACCGTCCCCGACGACGTCATGGACCGCCTTCCCTTCAGCCCGCACGAATGGCACGGGACCTGGAACTACACGCTGCGACCCGAACCCCTGACTCCTCCAGTGCCCTCGAAGCCGACCGAGTTCGGCCGTTTCCCGGCCGGCGACAAACTCCCCGTCTGGCTGCGGCATCCCAACCTCACCGGCCTGGAACCCGCCGCCTTCGACGACCTCGCCGCCTGCTACCGCGCCTGGTGTGCCAAGCATCCACCGATCCTCCTTCCAGGAAAACGTCCCGACGGTGGCCCCGGGGCCGACGGCAGACGACTGTCCGCCGCCGACCAACTCGTCGTCTTCCTCCTCAAAAAGCGCTGGTCCATGACGAACACCGTGCTCGCCGAGGCAACCGGCCTGAACAAGAACCGGATCGGTGCGACCCTGCGGGACGCCACCCCAGCACTCACCGCACTCGGTCACATCGCCTCCACCGGCGCCCTCACCGTGACCACGGCACAACAACTTGCCGCGATCGCCGGGCACGATCTCGCGAGCTCATGACCGCGCAAAAATCAAGGACTTATTTTTCGACAGCCCCCTGCCTTGCCCTCCTCGGCCTCACATGATCAAAACGGACGACATCGAACTACGCCGAAGCCCTGCCGTCCAGGTGCGTCGGCTGTGGCAGTGAGGACTTCTGCCACTTGTTTGAGAGGATTGAGGCATGACGGACTCGCCTATGAAGATTAATGCTCTTGTCGTCGATGCCACAGACACCGAGCGTCTCGCTACGTTCTGGTCCAAACTGCTCGGTAGGCCGATCGTGGGCCGTAAGGGGCCATACATCTGGCTGCAGCGGGACGAGGGACTGGGGCTGGGCTTTCAACAAACCGCTGCGCTCAAGCCGGGCAAGAACCGGATGCACTTCGACGTTACTTCACCCGACCCCGCCGCCGAGCAGCAACGGGTCGAAAAACTCGGCGGGTGCAGGTTAGAGAAGTATGCCAGCGGTGGATTCCTAGTGATGGCGGACCCCGAGGGTAACGAGTTCTGCATCATCCCTGAGGGTTTTTTCGAGCTCGACGACGAGGGGAAAGCGAACTACCTTAACTAAAGGAAAATAAGTAGCACATAAGGCGCATAAATGTTCCCCGAGCTCGCTCGGGGAACATCTGCCGGACAGTCCTGCTTTATAAGACCACCGACGCCCACACCGTAGGCACCTCACCATCGCAATTCGGGGTCACGGTCAGCTTCTGTCCCATTGAGAGACAGAAGCTGACCGGACTGTCCGGTTACCTCTTGGGCTTGGTCGCCTCAGCCAGGAGGTGATAGCCGAAGTGGTTGAAGGGCGGCACCTCTGCGAGGAATCGCTCGGTCTTGCTGACGAAGGCCCTGACCGCCTCGTCACGCAGCACCTCGTCAGCCAGCCAGACGGCGATAGGGGAGTTGCCTCGCAGTCGAGTGATCGTCATCCCGACGGTAGCGAACAGGGTGGTGAGGTCCCGCGGACTGAAGCTGTACCAGGGGGCGACGTACTCCTCTCCACTGCGGGTCTTGGTGAAGAGGAGCTGTTTGGCCGCTACGTCGGTGACGTCGACCGAGGCGAAACGGTCACCGGTGAACATCTCCTCAAAGACGGAGTTCTTCACGCCGAGCAGCATCCTGCCTCCGGGGCGGAGTACACGGGCCACCTCACTGAACACTGCTTGCCGGTCCTCAACGGGTACATGCATCAGCGCCAGCATGCTGGTGACGGTGTCGAAGGAGGCGTCAGGGAAAGGCAGGTGAGCCATGTCGCCCTCGCGCAGGTCCGCGCTCAGCCCGCGTTCCGCCAGCTTCCGCGAAGCCACGTCCAGCATGGGCCGCGAGATGTCGAGTCCACTGACGTTCGCTCCCTTCTCAGCCATGGGGACGGTGAACCGGCCTGTGCCGCATCCGATGTCGAGAACCGTCTCGCCGGGGCGGATGGCCTCTGTGAGGAAGTCGCGCTCCGACTGCGTGAACATCTCGTCGCTGGGGCCCAGGCCGGGGATCCGCTCGTCGTACTCGGCGGCGACCTGCTGGTAGACCGACTTGACTGTGGCTTTCTGCTCCTCGGAGTGACGGTCGGTGTCTACGATGCCGGCCGGCTTCTCATAGGTCGTCATGACGCGTCCTTCTTTCACTGGTGGAGTGGCAGGGCAGGCTGTAAGGGCGGCAGGCCTTTTCTGTCTTCAAGTGACATGGCGAAGTTTCCGCTCCCGTTGCGCGCATCTCAGGCCGTGAGGGGGTCGCGTACCAGGGGGCATGAGAGGCAATGCGGACCCCCTCTGCCACGCACCAGTTCCGCGCTGGGAACGGTGAGCACGTTGATACCCGCGGCGCTGAGCCGGTCATTGGCCATCGTGTTCCGGTCGTAGGCGATGACGGTGCCAGGGCGGATCGTGAGTACATTCGCGGCGTCGCTCCACTGTTCGCGCTGCACGGTGGCTTCGTCGTCGCCGGTCTCGATCAGGCGGATACTGCTCAGCCCCATGGAAGCGGCCAGAGCAGCGAATGGGTCGTCAAGACTGTCGGCTCGTACCGTGGCATCGGCGTCCAGCTTCAGGGAGAACCACTGCAACTGGTCGCAATACCCTCCACTGATGAGGAAACTTTCCTGGTCCACCATCGTCATAAGGGTGTCGAGGTGCATGCACTGACGCTCGTTCGGCAGCAGTACGGCGAAGACGGATGTGGCCAGACCGGAAGTCAGTAGTGACTGGGCCGTCTGCTCTGCGGCGGCGGACTTCGTCCGTTCGCCGATGCCGATCACCACACATCCCTGCCCCGCCAGAAGGAGGTCCCCTCCTTCCAAAGTGGCAGGCAGGAAGGGCTCCCGGTCCTGGATACGCCGGGCACCGGCGGCATCGGCTGCGGCGCTCAGCAGCCGGCTCTCCAGTCTCCGCGTTCGACTCGCCATGAAGTTGGCGCTGTAGCGATCGCCAATCCAGCTGCTGCTGTCGCGGACGAACATGGAGTTCACCAGGGGCGCCAGGACGAACGAGTCCGCCGGCTGGCTTCTGACGCTTAGTGCGCTGCTGACGCTCCGGGGTGAACAGGACGCCAACTCCCCCAACGTCAGGCCAGCCAGCAAGAGCTCGGCTCGCCGCTCCGGGGCGGCCGCAAGGAGAAGGTCGTAGACGGAGGCGGCAACGGTTCGGCCGAGACGTCGTGGCTGCGCCGCCACCGAAGCGACCTGCCGGCACACATCCGGTGCTGCTAGGGCAGCGGTCAGCACCGATGCCAGATCCACAGTCTCGACGCCATTCTCCTGGAGCAGCCCGGTGAATCGGTCGTGCTCGGCCTGTGCCGCTTCCAGCCAGGGGATCTCATCGAAGAGAAGGTCGCTGTGGTTGCTGGGGAGCAACCTCCGCAGTTCCTGGGTTGGCCGGTGAGTGAGGACCCTGCGTAAGACGCCCACCTCGCTGTCTACGTAGGTGCCTTGGAAAGCGCGGTAATGCGCGTCAAGTCGTGGGCTGCCGTCACAGCTGGGCGCAGCTGTCGTCACAGGTGACGACAGGGGACGAGAAGAAGAGGCGTTTGCCAAGGGGCGCTTCATGGCCACCTTCTGGAGAGGTCAGGGCCGGCGGGTGCAATTGCGCTGTTCCTGAGCATGGTCGCTTCCGTAGCCGAAACGCCGGCTTTGGTGCCGTGTACGGAAAGCGACGCGAAAACGCGACGGTCAACTGCCTGCCGGGCAGGCGAGTCAACGTCCGACAGAAGTCAGTGATCGACGACCGTTCGAAAGCAACCGTAGGAACGGCTTCATGTAACTGTCAACGTTCGGGTGGCGTCTGAACCTCGCAGGACCCCATCCGTTGCTGCCCTGACCTGCGAAAGGACGGAGATGTGGAAAAGTTACGCAGGTTCGTGGCGGGCCTACCGAGCGGTGGGCGGAAAGTCGCTCGTTTGAAATTCGCTCATTGGGAAGGGCCTGCAGGTGATCTTCGCGGGCTTCTGCCTGGATGAGATTAAGGGGGTTGACATTCGCCCCGCCCCTTCCCGCACACTGGGATCACCGCTGAGGTAGATCACTTCAGTGGCTCTGTCTGCCGCGAGGCTTTCCAAGCAGCGTGCAGAATGGAGTGACCTGCGCGCTGCGCTCTTAGTTCTACTCAGGCGCCATTTTCAGCTTCGGGACGGAGGTCCTGTGTCTGACTGTTTGGTTTCGGGAGAGCCTGCATTACGTAGCGGGATTCGGGAACTGCTGGCTCGCCCTGATTTGCACGGTGAACTCGAACTCATATGGGCGACGCCTTCTAACGACGAGTACCCTCACCCGGAGGCGGTTTACCGAGAGCTTGGGGCGCGAGGTTGGTTGGCACCCCATTGGCCCCATGAATTCGGCGGATTGGCCACTAGCGCGTACGCCGCTGCGGTGACAGCCGAGGAACTCGCGTTGCACGGTGTTCCGGACAGCGTGCGCGTGAACACGATCGACAACGCCGGCGCCACGCTCCTGGCAGCAGGAAGCGACGAGCAGCAACGTCGATACTGTCCAGGTATGGCGGCGGGGGAGACTGTGTTCTCCGTGTTGTTCACCGAGCCACATGCGGGAAGTGATCTGGGCGGTATCACGACGCGTGCCGAACCGGTCGCCGACGGTTGGCGCCTGACAGGCACCAAGACGTGGAACGCGCGTACATCTCGAGCTCAGTTCGGCATCTGCGCGGCTCGCGCGCAAGTCCAGGGCGATAACGCTTACGCCGATATTGCCTTGTTCATCGTGCCGCTGGACCATCCACGTGTTCGTGTCGAGCCTATCGCCACATTCAACCCAGAGCAGTTCTTCTCCGTACACTTCGATGGCGCCGTTCTTCCCTCCGACGCTCTGGTGGGAACGCCAGGCCAAGGGTGGTCTCTGCTGGCCGAAGCGCTGGGGCTGGAGAGAACAGGTATTTGCTTCGCCGGCCGGGCCAGGCGCTGGTTCGACCAGCTCGTCACTAGCCTCCGCGCGCGCGGGGAGCTGTCCCGAGCGGAGGACGAACATGCTTTGGGACGCATGGACGCCGAGATCCGCTCTAGTCGTCTGCTGGCCTGGCAGGCCGTACAGAGGCTTACTCAAGGCACCCTGAGCCCTGCAGTGGCAGCGGCAGCCAAATGGTGGACCAGCGAGCTGGCCCAACGCGTGGCATGGCTGGCCTGGGACCTGCTCGGGCCGACTGCTGACGGGGACTCGTACTTTCCCGACTTGGCGTTGGCGGTTCGGGAGGCCCCCGGACTGACCCTGGCCGCTGGCACTTCGGAGATCCAATTAACCACTGTGGCCACTGATGTCCTGGATGGCGGCGATCCGTGGGAGGAGCAGGACTGACATGCCGAATCTGACCGGATGGCACCAGCAACTTGCCCATGAATTCGCCGAGGTGCTGTCGGACACCGGTACGACCGCGATCGACGCCCGTCGTGCTCTCACGGTTCACGGGTGGAACAGCTTGTGCCTCAGCGTGAACGACGGTGGCCTGGGCCTCATGTGGGGCGAGATCGCACTACTGGCCGAGCAGCTCGGGAGGAGCTGGGCGCCGAGCGATGTCATCGATACGGTCGTCGGCCTGCCGGTCATGGCCGCCGCCGCGCCGCGCCAGTCAGCATCTGTTCTGGACGGTACGTCAGCCATCGGCTTCGTTACACCCGCGCAGACGCATGGGTTTCCTCCTTCGCATGGAAGGCAACGGACTTCACAAAGCCGACAGCAGGCGCGGGAGCAGAGGCAGCAGACGGCCTGTCGCTTCACCGGTGGAATTCCCCGCTTCGTGCTTCTTCCTGTGACCGAATCTCCTGGGGAGGCACGCTGCGTCGAGACAACAGCCGATGAAGGCGTGCGCCGCCCCACCCCGGGCGGAGAGCTGTGGGAACTGCCCGCCGGCACAGCCGGTGCCGCTGAGGTTTTCCGTGCTCCGGCCGGCTCACTGTGGACGGCCATCACTTTGCTGCGCAACGCGCACTTCCTCGGAATGGCACTGAGCGCCTTGGAGACGGCCACGGGTCGGGCTCGCGCCCGACGGCAGTTCGGCCAGCCCATCGGAACGCGGCAGGCCGTGTCATTTCCTCTGATCACACAACGCACACGTCTACAAGCGCTGCTCCTGGAGAACCGCGCTCAGTTGCTCAGGCTTGACGAATGGGTTCTAGGACAGCCGCAAGGCGACGTTTCTGACATGGAGCTCGCTGCCATCGACGCCGACGCAGGAGCGGTGACCGATGCTGTGTGGCCCTTGCTGGGCGAGTGCATTCGGCACGCGGTTCACGTCTACGGCGCCTCGGGACTGCAGGACGGCCAGCCGGTGGCGGTCGGCTACCGTCTGCTCCTGGCCGAAGCGGCCCGACTTGGGCTGGGCTCCCAGCGGCGCACTCGTACATCGCCAGCCCTGGCAAAGGACAGCGACCTGCCACGGAGTGTTGGTCGGGGCCGCAGCCCTTACCCTCGACAGCTGGCCCAGCGACGGGAACCGACCGCTGTCCGGGACTCCGATGCGGCTCTACCGGCGGGCTCGTGCGTGCACGAGATGGTCGAACAGGCAGCCGCACGCCACCCCGAGGCGGTGGCACTGCGCACGGCGACGAGCGAGATCACCTATCGAGAGCTGGTCGACCAGGCCGACCGGCTGGCACACGCTTTGCGGCAGCACGGTATCGGCGTCGACGACGTCGTCGGTCTGCACATGGAGCACGGCACTGACACCGTCGTAGCCATACTCGCTATTCTCAAAGCGGGCGCCTCCTACCTCCCTCTGGACCCTGATTATCCGCCGGAGCGCACCGTCTTCATGGTTCGAGACAGCGAAGCCGCCGTCGTCATCACCAACCGGCAGCCGGACGGCCGGCTCTCGAACCTCCCCGCCCCCGTCCTGTCCCTCGAGAAGATGCGATCCTCGTCCGGAACGGGGCACGCCGGGGAATTCACCGCAAAGGCTCGCCCGGAGTCCCTGGCGTACCTGATCTACACCTCCGGATCCACCGGAACGCCCAAGGGCGTCGAAGTCGAGCACCGAAGCCTGGCCAACCGCCTGCAGTGGGACGCCGCCACCTTCCCCCTGAGGCCGGGCGACGCGGTGTTGCACCACACGTCCTTGAGTTTCGACATCTCAGTGTGGGAGATCTTCACTCCACTGATCTCCGGAGCGACTCTCGTCCTGGGGGCACCGGGCCTTTCACGGGATCCTCATCGGTTGCTCCAGGAAATGCGCCACAGCAGCGTGTCCGTGCTCGCCTGCGTCCCCTCCCTGCTGGACGTGCTGCTGGAGGAGCAGGACCCGGGGCTCGGTGACATCCCTGGCCTGCGCTATGTCTTTTGCGGAGGGGAAACGCTCTCTCCCGAGCTGTGCCGGCGGTTCCACGCCCTTGAGTTGCCAGCTGAACTCCACAACTTCTACGGCCCCAGCGAATGCACCATCGACGTGACTTCCTGGCACTGCCGTCCTCAGGACGGCTTGTCACCGGTCCCTATCGGCCGCCCTCTGACCCATGTCAGTGTGCACGTGCTCGACGAGACTGGCGCGGTCGTTCCGCCGGGGTACCCCGGCGAACTGTATGTGGGGGGAGCAGGCGTCGCCCGCGGTTATCGCAACCGTCCCGAGCTCACCCGGGAGCGTTTCGTACCTGACCCCTTCACTTCCCGTCCGCAGGAGCGGCTGTACCGCACCGGTGACCTGGTCCGTATGGGCCGGGACGGAGTGCTGCACTTCATCGGCCGCTCGGACGGCCAGGTCAAAGTCCGGGGTCACCGGATCGAGTTGGACGAGATCAGGTGCGCCCTAGAGGGGCATCCCGAGGTGCGAACGGCGGTGGTTCGGGTCACGAGCGGCCGCCTCGAGGCCCACGTCGTACCCACAGCCGTCGCCAGCACACCCCAGACCGACGAGCTGACGCGCCACCTGCGCTCCTCGTTACCTGAGTACATGATCCCGGCCGTTGCTGTCATCAGTTCCCTGCCCGTGACACGGAACGGAAAGATCGATTACGCGGCTCTGCCGCCGGTCCGCTCGGCGCAGTCTTCCCCAGGGGATCGAGACACGCCGTTCAGCGGCAGTCCCGATGAACGCGAGCTGACGGCACTGGCCACCCGAGTGCTCGGAGTAGAGGGCCTGAGCCCGACCGATGACTTCTTCGCCGCCGGAGGAAGTTCACTGCACGCCGCCCGCTTCGTGTCCCGCGTGCGCGTGGAGTGCGGTCTCGACGTCCGCCTGGAGCAGTTCTTCGCCGCGCCCACCATCAGGGACCTGGTCAAGGTGATACGTGAGCAGGCGAACAGCCCGGCAGGAGGCGGCCGTGACTGATACGAGCAGCTGGGTGGTGCGGTCGAGTACAGAGCGGGACGTCTGCGGTATCCGCCTGGTGTGCTTTCCGCAAGCGGGCGGGGGCACACTCGCCTACCGGCCATGGATGGCGATGCTGTCTCCGGACGTCGATGTCCTGCCGGTTGTCTTGCCTGGCCGCGACAGCAAGTTCAGTGAGCCGCCGATTACGGATCTCATCCTCCTCGCCCAGGCCGCCGCGGAGGGGCTTCAACCGGTCCTGTTCGGCCAGGAACATGCTGTCTCCTACGCCCTCTTTGGGCACAGCCTGGGAGCCGTGCTGGCCTACGAGACGGCACGCATCCTGAGCGATGCCCACCACCCGCCCGCCCTGCTGATCGTGTCCGGCAGTGCACCCCCCCATCGAGCAGCGGCGACTCACACCTACCACGCTCTGCCCGACGAGGAGTTCATCACTGAAGTCGTCCGCCTCGGCGGAGTATCCCGTGCTGCTCTCGAGGAGCCCGAGCTCATACGGGTCATGCTTCCCGTCCTGCGAGCGGACTTCACCGCAGCGGAGACCTACGAGCACGTCGTCGGCCCCCCGCTCGACTGCCCGGTAGCCGTGTATGTGGGGGACACGGACTCCACCGTGCCACGCGCACAGCTGACGGAGTGGGACCAGGTGACCAGTGTGCGCCCGGTCCGGCACCGCACATTCGCCGGCGACCACTTCTATCTGGACGATGTCCGCCGCCCCCTGCTACGCGCCTTGCGCGACGACTTGAAAGAGGCAGCAGGGGCAGCTCAGGCGGGGCGGCGCTGACAGGAGCCCAACCCAACACTGATAGAGCCCTTGGCTTGCCGATACCGACATCCCCCTTGGTTTAGGAGGGCCTATGACCACCACGTCGTCCCGAGAGGCGTCCGCCGTTCCTCACCCTCTGGCCCCGCTGACTCCCAACGAGATTCGGCAGGCGGTAAAGGTGGTGAAAGCCCAGCCGGATTTCACGCCTGATACCCGATTCGTGATGATCTCCCTGCAGGAACCGGGCAAGGAGCGCCTGTTCCATCACGACGGTCAGGAGACTCTTCCCAGAGAGGTCTTCATGGTGCTGCGCGACCGGAAGCGACGCAGGTCCTATGAGGCCACCGTGTCTCTGGATTCGGCGAAGGTCACCGATTGGAGGTACCTGCCGGGCGTGCAGACGGCCATCACCGAGGAGGAGTTCGCTCAGTGCGATGCAGCCGTGCGCTCTGACGTCCGCTGGCAGCAGGCGATGCGGCGCCGCGGCGTGGAGGACTTCTCCTTGGCCATGGTGGATGCCTGGCCCACCGGATACACCGGGGAACTGGACGATGCGTCCGGACGCCGGCTGGCATGTCCACTGACCTATGTACGCGCCTATCCAGGGGACAACGGCTACGCCCGCCCCGTGGAGAATCTCGTGGCCTTGATCGACCTCGACACCATGGAAGTGCTTGAGGTGACCGACAAAGGAGCAGTGCCGCTGCCTCCGCTGTCGGGTAACTACGACCCCGCTGTACGGATCTCTGACAACAACTGGCCGACGGTGGTGGAAGAGCGCCAGGACCTCAAACCGATCGACATCACGCAACCCGACGGGCCAAGCTTCACAGTGGACGGGTACGCGGTCCACTGGCAGAAATGGCACTTCCGCATCGGTTTCACCGTACGCGAGGGACTCGTGCTGCACCAGGTGGGATACCAGGACCAGGGCCGGCTCCGGCCGATCCTCCACCGCGCCTCGTTGGCGGAGATGTACACCCCCTACGGCGACCCGGGCTTCACCCACTACCGCAAGAACGCCTTCGACGAGGGCGAGTACGGGGCCGGGTTCATGGTCAACGCCCTAGAGCTGGGCTGCGACTGTCTGGGCGAGATCCATTACTTCGACGCCGTGGTCCACGATCAGGACGGCGAACCCGTGACGCTCCCCAACGCCGTGTGCATGCACGAAGAGGACATGAATATCGCCTGGAAGCACACCGATTTCCGCACCGGCAAGGTCGTGACCAGGCGACAGCGCCGACTGGTCATATCCTCCTTCGCCGTCCTTGGCAATTACCAGTACGGCTACTTCTGGTACCTCTACCTGGACGGAACAATCAAGTTCGAAGTCAAGCTCACCGGAATGGTCTCGACCGGCGCCTACACAGGAGAGTGCCCGCCGTACGGCGCCGCCATCGCCCCCGGCCTCTACGGACCCCACCACCAGCATTTTTTCTCCATGCGCCTCGACATGTCCATCGACGGACCGCACAACTCGGTCTATGAGGTCGACTCTGTCGCCCTCCCCGTCGACGAGCACAATCCGCACGCCAATGCCTGGCGCACCCAGCACCGACTGCTGGCATCCGAGCAGGAGGCACAGCAACGCGTCGCGCAAACCGCCACCGGCAGGTTCTGGAACATCGTCAACCCTCAGCAGCGCAACGGCCTCGGTGAACCCGTCGGCTACAAGCTGGTCCCCAGTTCAGGCCTTCTGCCGATGCAACCCGAGGGCAGCCAAGCATGGGAGCGGGCACGCTTCTGCTACGGACACCTGTGGGTGACCGCATACGATCCCACGCAGTTTTACGCGGCCGGCGACTACCCCAACCAGAGCCGCGGTGGCGAGGGACTGCCCGCTTTCGTACAGCAGGACCGGCCGCTGGACGACACGGATGTGGTGGTGTGGCACACGTTCGGTGAGCACCACATCGTGCGCCCGGAGGACTGGCCCGCCATGCCGGTGGTAAGCACCGGCTTCGCCCTGCGCCCCAACGGATTCTTCGACGGCAATCCAGCCCTGGACGTGCCCGCCCCGAACGGATGTGGCAGCACCACGGTCTGCCATGACCAAGATTCCCTCTAGACGAAAGGCACCGACATCGTGAGCGCCACTGTGACCGACCGCTACCCCACTCGTCTGCTCTCTCCCGCACCCGCCATGGCGCGCGAGGACCCGACGGCCTGGGGCACTGCCGAGGACGGCCCGCTGGCAGCAGACCAGCTGGACACGTTCGACCGGCTCGGCTACCACGCGGAGCAGTCCCTCCTCACCCCGCAGGAGGTCGAGACCTTCCAAAGGGAAGGGGCGCGGCTCGCGGCCGACTCCGACCTGCGCAAGGACGAGCGCACCGTCATCGAGGAAAAATCGCAGGAGGTCCGTTCGGTCTTCGAGGTCCACCGCATCAGCGAGGTCTTCGCCCGCCTGACCTCTGACCCCCGCGTGGTCGGCCCAGCCCGTCAGATGCTTGGCTCCGAGGTATACGTCCACCAGAGCCGGGTCAATTACAAGCCGGGCTTCGGTGGAGGACCCTTCTACTGGCACTCCGACTTCGAGACGTGGCATGCAGAGGACGGCATGCCGGCGCCGCGCGCGGTGAGCGTCTCCATCGCCCTGACCGAAAACTACCCCTACAATGGCAGCCTGATGATCATCCCTGGCTCCCACCGCACTTTCGTGCCGTGTGTGGGCCAGACACCACACGATCACCACCGCAACTCCCTGCGCACGCACTCGGTGGCCATCGGGATGCCCGACCAGGACTCGGTGAGCGAACTGGCTCGCAATGCGGGCGGCATCCAGCAGTTCACCGGGCCGCCCGGGTCGGCCACCTTCTTCGACTCCAACTGCATGCACGGCTCGAACGGCAACATCACACCCTACCCGCGGTCCAACATCTTCATCGTCTTCAACAGCGTCGACAACGTTTTGGGGGAACCTTTCGGGGCCCCCACCCCACGGCCGACGTACATCGCCAGCCGTGAATTCACACCCGTGCCGAGGTGAGGGCAGTGACAGCGCAAAAGACACTGGAGAACTTTATCGGTGGCCGCCGCCATCAGGCCCGGTCCGAAGAGACGCTTGTCCTGACCGACCCTGCCACCGGCGAGGTTACCGGCGCCGCACCTGTGTCCGGAGACGCAGATGTGGATGCGGCTTGCACCACTGCGCTCACTGCGTTCGAAACATGGCGGGACGTCGCGCCAGCGCAACGGCAACTCAGCCTGATGCGCATAGCCGACGCTCTCGAGCGCCGCGCCGACGAGTTCGTCCGCGCGGAGGCTATCCATACGGGCAAGCCGCTGCATATCACGGCGGCCGAGGAAATCGGCCCCATGATCGACCAGATCCGCTTCTTCGCGGGAGCCGCGCGCTTCCTTGAGGGCAAGTCGGCGGGTGAATACATCGCGGAACACACGTCGTTCGTGCGTCGCGAGCCGCTCGGCGTGTGCGCGCAGGTCACGCCATGGAACTACCCGCTCATGATGGCCGTGTGGAAGTTCGCTCCGGCCGTCGCAGCGGGCAACACAGTAGTGCTGAAACCCTCCGACACCACACCTCTGACGACTTTGATGCTCGCCGAACTGGCCGCCGAGTTCCTGCCCGACGGCGTGTTCAACGTCGTCTGCGGTTCCCGGGAGACGGGGCGACGCCTGGTTCGGCATCCGGTGCCGGCGATGGTGTCGGTCACCGGGAGCGTCCGTGCGGGAACCGAGGTGGCCGGTTCCGCTGCCGTCGATGTCAAGCGCCTTCATCTGGAGCTGGGCGGCAAAGCGCCGGTGGTTGTCGCCGCCGACGCCGACCTGGCCCAGGCAGCCCGCGGGATCGCCCGGGCAGCACTCTTCAACGCCGGACAGGACTGTGCCTCGGCCTGCCGGGTCATCGTGGACCAGGCCGTGCACGATGAATTCGTGGCGGCGCTCACGCAGGAGGTCAAAGGTCTCACGACCGGCGCCCCCGACGACCCGACCGTCTTCTTCGGCCCGCTGAACAGTGCCACGCAGCTCGCGAGGGTCCAGGAGCATCTTCGGAACCTCCCCTCGCACGCCCAGGTGGTCACGGGCGGCGAGGCCCTGCCGGGCCCGGGGTACTTCCACCAACCCACCGTGGTAACGGGTCTGCGACAGGACGACCGGGCCGTCCAAGAGGAGATTTTCGGCCCCGTCATCTCCGTCCAGCCGTCGAGCAGTGACGAAGACGCCCTCCGTCTCGCCAATGGTGTGCGGTATGGTCTCGCGTCTTCGGTCTGGACGCGAGACCATCAGCGCGCGATGACCATGGCGCGGAAGATTGACGCGGGCTGTGTCTGGATCAACTGTCACATCCCTGTCGCCGCCGAGATGCCACACGGTGGGTTCAAACAGTCCGGTTACGGCAAGGACCTCTCGTCCTACAGCCTGGAGGACTACACCCGCATCAAGCACGTCATGTCCTACCTGGGGGCGTGAACGCGCCCGCCGGTCCCTGGCGACAGCGGGCCAGCGGGTTCAGTGCAGTGCGATGAGCCCGATCGCGAGTGCCGCGCAGACGAGGCCGACGGCCTGCCGACGGTTCAGACGCTCCTTCAACAGCACCAGGGCGAGGAGGACAGGGATGGCGGGGTAGAGGGCGGAAAGTACGGTGGCGATGGCCATGAGCTGTTGTCTGGTGGCTTCCAGATACAGCACGATCGCCAGTGTGCCCAGGGCACCAGCCGCCACCGTTGCCGCCCACGGCTTGCCCGTTAGCCTCCAACGGGCACCGTAGGAAGCCAGGACCGCGGCGATGACCAGGACGGAGACCACCCGGCTCAGCACCACCGGCCACAAGCCGCTGTCCGTGCCCACCTGCGCCATGGCGAGGAACTGCACGCCGAATCCCACGCTGGCAACCAAGGCACTGGGGACTCCTGCGGATATCGCCTGACGTTGCTTGTCGCCGAGATCCGCAGAGTTCTGCGAGACCAGCCACAGCGCTGGCAGGACGGCGGCGATCCCCACCCATGCAGGCAGGGCTGGGCGCTCTCCGAGGAAACATACTCCGACCAGGACTGGAAGAGCCACGGCTCCGACATCGCTGACCGGGACGACCACGCTCATCGCCCCCTGGGACATCGCCCGGTACAGGAAGGCGACCCCGACTCCTGTCCCCACTCCTGACAGCGCGCCCCAACCATAGTCGGCGAGCGAGGCGGTTCCACTGTCCAGAACCAGGGCCAGGAGTAGCCCGAGTACGGTGCCGCCCAGTTGGGCGTGAAGTGCGACGGTCAGCCCGTTATGGCGGCGCGAGACCAGACCATTGACGAAATGCGTGATGCCGAAGCACAGGGCGGACAGTAGGGCGAGCAGTTCACCCATGGTCGCGCTCCTGGCTTGCCCGGTGGTCCCGGTCCGCCTGGCCCACCGGGCAGGTCGCACCGTCCCGGAGGCAGGCACACCGGTCGCACAGCCGGCAGATGCGTTCGGCGTCGCCGGGCTGCCGGTACAAACCTGTCAGAACCTTGCCCAGCAACTGGCCGAGCTGCTCACGTTCGCCGTCATCGAGACGGCTCAGCGCTTGTCGCAGTACGTCGCTGCGGCAGGCGAGGAGAGTGTGTGCTGCCTGTGCGCCCAGATCACTGAGCTGAAGGCGTACCCACGCTCCCCAGCTGGCTTCTTTGCGTACCAGTCCCTGCTTCTCCAGGCCATCGACCATGCGGGCCGCCGCAGACTGGCTCAGTCCCACCCGCCGACCCAGCTCGGTGACGCTCAGACCGGGGTCTGTGGACAACACCACCAGCGCGGCAGCTCCGCTCGAACTGGTGCTGGCCGCCCGTGTCGCCTCGGCGACTACCACGTCACTGAGGGCAAGCGCGGCGGCCCCTAAAAGATTCGCTGTGTTCGTTTCCTCATGCATGAGTCATGCATACCTCGGATGATGTGCAGCAAATCATACTGACGTGGCTCATCAGGCTCTTTCATCGGACGGCGCCTCCCACGCCCTGCTGATGCGGGGCGGACCGCGGGCGGCATCTTCTTCGGCCCCCGTGCCCGCATGGACTTCGCCGCGCCGATCGGTCGACAGGCCAGGGCACACCTCAGGGTCTTTGAGAAGTGATCTTGTGTCCGGGTTTGTCATGCCAGCCCGAGGGCGGTGAGGGGCCGCAGGTGGTCTCGAGCGGTGTGGCGGAGGGCGGCTGCGATATTGATGTGGCCGTCCTGGCGGTGGACGCCGACGGCGAGGTTGCGCAGGCCGGC
>NZ_JAHWZY010000064.1:0-17906 GCF_041380215.1 Streptomyces pimonensis | reverse complement strand
TCCTTTTAGAGCTCTGACTCTTGGGCATACAGCCCGAGGGTCAGAGCTCTTTTGCGTTGAGGTAAGGTCGGGGGGCATCGTCAATACATTTCCCCACAGGAGGATCCCGGGTGGAGGTCCAGGAGACGCGGGTGCAGACGGACCGTGTCCTCACCATCCCGAACATGCTCAGCATGGCGCGGCTCGTTGGCGTACCCCTGTTCCTGTGGCTCATCCTCAGGCCGGAGTTCGGGGGGCCGAAGAGCGACGGGTGGGCGCTCCTGGTGCTGGCCTTCAGCGGCGTCAGCGACTACCTGGACGGCAAGCTGGCGCGGCGGTGGAACCAGATCAGTAGTCTGGGCCGGCTGCTCGACCCGGCCGCCGACCGGCTCTACATCCTCTCGACCCTCGTGGGGCTCACCTGGCGGGAGATCCTGCCGCTCTGGCTGACCGTCGTTCTGCTGGCGCGTGAGCTGCTTCTCCTGGTCATGGTGGGCATCCTCCGGCGGCACGGCTATCCGCCGCCGCAGGTGAACTTCCTGGGGAAGGCCGCCACCTTCAACCTGATGTACGCCTTCCCGCTGCTCCTGCTCAGTGACGGAACTGGTTGGATCTCGTCACTCGCTGCTATTTTCGGATGGGCGTTCGCCGGATGGGGTACAACTCTGTATTGGTGGGCAGGAGTGCTTTATGTGGTCCAAGTCCGCCGTCTGGTTCGTGCGGACGCTGCGACCGATTGAACTCGCTGATCAGCACGCGCATCGTGGCGCGGCGGCCCGCACTGTAAAAGTGCCGGCCGGTCCTGGCGGGTGAAGTCGGTCAGACCGTCGTCTCTTCGAGGAGGACGCTTCCGACATGAAGGCCGTCGTGATGGCCGGGGGTGAAGGCACCCGCCTTCGCCCCATGACCTCAAGCATGCCCAAACCGCTCCTGCCGGTGGCCAATAGGCCGATCATGGAGCATGTTCTGCGGTTGCTCAAAAAGCATGGGCTCAACGAAACCGTTGTGACCGTCCAGTTCCTTGCGTCGCTCGTCAAGAACTACTTCGGTGATGGCGAAGAGCTCGGAATGGAGCTCACCTATGCCAATGAGGAGAAGCCACTCGGTACCGCCGGGAGCGTGAAGAACGCCGAGGAGGCACTGAAGGACGATGCCTTCCTCGTCATCTCCGGCGATGCCCTCACCGACTTCGACCTCACCGAGCTGGTCAATTTCCACAAGGAAAAGGGCGCTCTGGTCACGGTCTGCCTGACCCGCGTCCCCAATCCGCTGGAATTCGGCATCACCATCGTGGACCAGGAAGGCAAGGTCGAGCGCTTCCTGGAGAAGCCGACCTGGGGGCAGGTCTTCTCCGACACGGTGAACACCGGTATCTACGTCATGGAGCCCGAGGTCTTCGACTACGTCGATCCCGATGTGCCCGTCGACTGGTCCGGCGACGTCTTCCCGCAGCTGATGAAGGAAGGCAAGCCCGTCTACGGCTATGTCGCGGAGGGCTACTGGGAGGACGTGGGCACCCACGAGAGCTATGTGAAGGCGCAGGCCGATGTCCTGGAGGGCAAGGTCGACGTCGACATCGACGGCTTCGAGATCTCCCCTGGCGTGTGGGTCGCCGAGGGAGCCGAGGTGCACCCCGACGCCGTGCTGCGCGGACCCCTCTACATCGGCGACTACGCCAAGGTCGAGGCCGGTGCGGAGATCCGCGAGCACACGGTCGTGGGGTCCAACGTCGTCGTGAAGAGCGGTGCCTTCCTGCACAAGGCCGTCGTCCACGACAACGTGTACGTCGGTCCGCACAGCAATCTGCGGGGCTGTGTCGTCGGCAAGAACACCGACATCATGCGCGCGGCACGGATCGAGGACGGCGCCGTCATCGGCGACGAGTGCCTGATCGGCGAGGAATCGATCGTCCAGGGCAATGTGCGGGTTTACCCGTTCAAGACCATCGAGGCGGGTGCGTTCGTCAACACCTCGGTGATCTGGGAATCCAGAGGACAGGCGCATCTCTTCGGAGCCCGGGGCGTGTCCGGCATCCTGAACGTCGAGATCACACCGGAACTCGCGGTGCGGTTGGCCGGCGCGTACGCGACGACCCTGAAGAAGGGCTCGACCGTCACCACGGCCCGTGACCACTCCCGTGGTGCCCGTGCGTTGAAGCGAGCGGTCATCTCCGCGCTGCAGGCCAGTGCCATCGACGTACGGGACCTGGAGAACGTGCCGTTGCCCGTGGCGCGGCAGCAGACCGCGCGGGGCAGCGCGGGCGGCATCATGATCCGGACCACGCCCGGGATACCGGACTCCGTCGACATCATGTTCTTCGACGGGCAGGGCGCCGACCTCTCCCAGGGCAGTCAGCGGAAGCTGGACCGGGTGTTCGCGCGGCAGGAATACCGGCGCGCGTTCCCCGGAGAGATCGGAGATCTGCACTTCCCGGCCAGCGTCTTCGACTCGTACACGGGATCGCTGCTGCGGAACGTCGACATCACCGGTATCGCGGAGTCCGGACTCAAGGTGGTCGTCGACGCCTCCAACGGCAGCGCCGGCCTGGTGCTGCCGAGCCTGCTCGGCAAGCTGGGTGTCGACTCGCTGACCATCAACCCCGGTCTCGACGAGTCCAGGCCGACCGAGACGGTCGACATGCGGCGCTCGGGGCTGGTCCGGCTGGGGGAGATCGTGGCGTCCTCCGGCGCCGCCTTCGGCGTACGGTTCGACCCCGTCGGCGAGCGGCTGTCCCTGGTCGACGAGAAGGGGCGGATCATCGAGGACGACCGGTCGCTGCTCGTGATGCTCGACCTCATCGCCTCCGAGCGGCGCAGCGGCCGGGTGGCGCTCCCGGTGACCACCACCAGGATCGCCGAGCAGGTCGCGGCGTACCACGGCACGCAGGTCGAGTGGACCACCACCTCGCCCGACGACCTCACGCGCGTGGGTGGTGAAGAAGGGACGATCTTCGGCGGCGACGGCAAGGGCGGCTTCATCGTCCCGGAGTTCAGCAGCGTCTACGACGGCACCGCGGCCTTCGTGCGACTCATCGGGCTGGTGGCGCGCACCCAGCTCACGCTGAGCCAGATCGACGCGCGCATCCCGCGGGCGCACGTGCTCAAGCGGGACCTGGCGACCCCGTGGGCCGTCAAGGGCCTGGTGATGCGAAAGGTCGTGGAGGAGGCCGGAGACCGGTTCGTGGACACCACCGACGGCGTGCGTGTGGTGGAGGCCGACGGCCGCTGGGTGATGGTGCTGCCCGATCCGGCCGAGGCGGTCACCCACCTGTGGGCCGAGGGCCCCGACGACGCCTCCGCGCAGGCCCTGCTCGACGAGTGGTCGGCGGTCGTGGACAGCGCCGGTCGGTGAGCGGCCGGCGCGGCCGGTAGAACAAGTGGTACACGTGCGTGCCGGACAAGTGTCCCCAACGGGGCCTGTCCGGCACGCCGGTAGGTCCGTTCGGAAGTAGTGGTCGTGGCGTGCGACGATGTGCGGCATGCCGCAGCAACCCCCCGTTCGGAGCACACCCGCGCGGCCCGTTCGCCCGGACGCCTCCATGTCGTTGATCACCAACGTCATGGACCACAGCCTCGACGACGGATACGCCGAGACCGCCGCGCGGCGGAGGGCCGACGGAGACGGCGGCATGCCTAAGACGCTCAGGGCGAAGCTGGGGCTGGCCGGCGGCCTGGTCCTCGCCGCTCTGATCGTGACCGTCGGTGCAGCACAGGCCCGGGTCGCGGCTCCGGTGGTGGCCAAGGAGCGCGGGGAACTGATCGACCGGATCGATCAGGAGACCGAGGCCGTTGACAGACTCGAGGACAGCATCGACGAGCTGCGCGCCGACGTGAGCGTACGGCAGCGCGACGCGCTCCGGGACAGCGGAGGCGATGGGTCCACGCTGGTGGGCATCCTGTCCGGTGCCGTCGCGGTGCACGGGCCCGGAGTGCGGCTCGTGGTGAACGACGCCAAGGACACGAGCGTGGGCGGGGGCAGTGACGCCCGGTCGACCTCCGGGTTCTCCGACACCGGGCGGGTGCGTGACCGTGACATGCAGCGTGTGGTCAACGGTCTGTGGGAGTCCGGAGCCGAGGCCGTCTCCATCAACGGGCAGCGGCTGACCGCCCTGTCGGCGATCAGGGCCGCGGGAGACGCGATACTGGTCGACAACAGACCGCTGGTGCCGCCGTACACGGTGCTCGCGGTGGGGGACGGCGGAAAGCTGAGCGAGCGGTTCCAGAACAGCGCGGACGGGTTGTATCTGCATGCGCTGCAGGAGAACTACGGCATCCGGACGGCCATCTCCGTGGAGGACGACGTCCGGCTGCCCGCCGCACCACGTGTGATCGTACGTACCGCACAGCCGATAACCGAGAAGGGCACATCGTGATCGCCGTACTGGGCCTCGTCGTGGGAGTCGTGGCCGGACTGTTGGTCCGGCCCGAGGTCCCGGCGGTCGTCGAGCCTTACCTGCCGATCGCCGTCGTCGCGGCGCTCGACGCCGTGTTCGGAGGGCTGCGGGCGATGCTCGACGGCATCTTCGACGACAAGGTCTTCGTGGTGTCGTTCCTGTCGAACGTCGTCGTCGCCGCCCTGATCGTGTTCCTCGGCGACAAGCTCGGCGTGGGGGCCCAGCTGTCGACGGGCGTCGTGGTGGTCCTCGGCATCCGCATCTTCTCCAACGCCGCGGCGATCCGTCGGCACGTGTTCCGGGCGTGAGGCCGATGAGCGAGCACGAGCACGACGAGACGACACGCCCGGCGGTGTCCCCGCCGAGGTCCGCTCCGGACGCCCCGCCCGCGGTCGGCCTGCGCAGGGAACTGCCCGCGGAGGTGTCCGCCGGGACGCCCACGAGAGCGCCTGTACCCGCGGAGGAGGGCGCTCCGAAGCACTCGCCCGGTCTGACCGGCAGGCAGCGGCTGGTGAAGGGGCTGTGGCCGCCACGGGTGACCCGGGCCCAACTCATCGTCGCCCTGCTGCTGTTCGGCCTCGGTTTCGGCCTGGCCGTCCAGGTGGCGTCGAACAGCGACAGCGACAACGCGCTGCGCGGGGCACGTCAGGAAGATCTTGTGCGCATCCTCGATGAACTGGATGACCGCACAGAGCGTCTTGAGGACGAGAAGCAGGGGCTCGAGAAGCAGCGCGACGAGCTGGAGAACAGCTCCGACCAGGCCGAAGAGGCCCGTAAGCAGACGATCGAGAAGGAACGGCAACTCGGAGTGCTGGCGGGCACCGTGGCCGCACAGGGACCCGGGATCACGATGACCATCCAGGACACGAAGGGGACGGTAGAGGCGGACATGCTGCTCGACGCCGTTCAGGAGCTGCGTGCGGCCGGTGCCGAGGCGATCCAGGTGAACGGCGTGCGGGTGGCGGCGGACACCTACCTGACGGACTCCGGGAACGGTGTCGACGTGGACGGGAACAAGATCACCGCGCCCTATCGTTTCAGGGTCATCGGCAAGCCGCAGGATCTCGAGCCGGCGCTCAACATCCCCGGAGGTGTGGTGCAGACTCTCGAGAAGGAACAGGCCACCGTTACCGTGGAGCGGTCGACCAAGATCGTTGTGGACGCCTTGCGGGCGGTGAAGCGGCCTGACTACGCTCGGTCGTCATCCCGGTGAACCGGGGGTGCATGGGGGGTGTTCGGCGAGGGCATGAGGTTGCGGGGGGTCGGCGCACCGAATGGGTGGTGCGTGGTGGAAACTGTCTGGCGGAGGCGGACGTTGTGAAGATGTCCGGGTCGGTCAATGTGTTCAGTCAGGGTTCGTCCTGCCCCACGGGCGGGTCTGTTTCGGTCAAGGGGAATCGCCCGTGAAGTTGTTTGCGAAGTTGTTCGGCAAGAGCGCGCGGCGAGAGGGCAGCGACAACGCGACCGCTCGTCATCGCGCACAGCCTGAGGCGGAAGGTCAGCGTCCGCTGTACCGGGACCAGGTGGGTCAGGGCGCGTCGTCCGTTGACCCCGCGCAGTCGGGCGGCATAGGTTTCGGGCAACCGTCGACCTCGGGTACGGGTGGAGGATTCTCCGACCCGTACGCGTCCCAGGCCCCTGGGGGGCAGCCGCGGCAGGAGGATCCGTCCATGTCGGTCCTGGTGTGTACGAGGTGCGGTAACCGCAACGCGGAGAACAGCCGCTTCTGCTCCCACTGCGGCGCGCCGCTGAGGCCCGGGGTCACCCCGGAGCGCCCCTCGGAGACGACGTCCACGATCTCGATCTCCGGTCTGGAGGCCTACGACGCCGAGACCACCGGCCAGACGCCGATGCTCTCTCCCGAGGCGCAGGCGGCCGTCGACGCGCTGCCGATGGGTTCCGCCCTCCTGGTCGTGCGCCGCGGGCCGAACTCGGGCAGCCGCTTCCTGCTGGACGGCGACCTGACCACGGCCGGCCGTCACCCGCAGAGCGACATCTTCCTGGACGACGTGACGGTCTCCCGTCGGCACGTGGAGTTCCGGCGCGCTCCGGACGGCTCCTTCACGGTGGCCGACGTGGGCAGCCTGAACGGCACGTACGTCAACCGGGAGCGGATCGACCAGGTCGCCCTGTCCAACGGCGACGAGGTGCAGATCGGTAAGTACCGGCTGGTCTTCTACGCGAGCCAGCGGGGCTACTGACCTCCCCGGATCCGTCCGGGGGACCCCAGGGAAGGTCCATGGTTCAGACACCGAGCGGCGGTGCCGGCGACGGCGCCGCCGCCGCGGGCACCGGACTGATGAGCATCGGCGCGGTGCTGAACGTGCTGCGCGAGGAGTTCCCCGAGGTCACCATCTCCAAGATCCGCTTCCTGGAGTCGGAGGGATTGGTCGAGCCGCAGCGGACTCCGTCGGGGTACCGCAAGTTCAGCGCCGGGGACGTCGAGCGCCTCGGACATGTGCTGCGCATGCAGCGCGACCACTATCTGCCGCTCAAGGTGATCCGCGAGCACCTTGACGCCGTGGAGCGCGGCGAGGCCGTCCAGCTGCCGGTGCTGGGCCGTCCGGGGGACGGGGACACCGGTCAGGAGCCCGCCGTCGAAGGGCCCGCGGCGGCGCGTATCGGGCGTGGCCGACTGCTGGCGGCTGCCGACATCGACGAGCGGATGCTCGCCGAGTGGGAGTCGTACGGGCTCCTCGCCCCGGTCGAGGGCGGCATGTACGACGCCGAGTCGGTCACCGTCGCCGGGCTCCTCGCCGAGTTGGGGCGGTTCGGGATCGAGCCGCGTCATCTGAGGGCGATGAAGGCCGCCGCCGACCGTGAGGCCGGCCTGGTGGACCAGGTCGTCGCCCCGCTGAAACGCCACCGGAACCCGCAGACCAGGGCCCACGCCCAGGCGCGCGCGAAGGAGCTGGCGGGGCTCACGGTGAAGCTGCACGCGGCGCTGGTGCAGGCGGCGCTCGGGATACGGCTGCCCTGAGACGGGGTGGTGCGGGGGCCCGGATCGGCCACCCGTTCCCTGCTCGACTACCCAAACGTCCCGGGCACGGCCTAGGGTTGCTGTGTGAACGAGCTCGATGTCGTAGGTGTCCGGGTCGAGATGCCCTCCAACCAACCGATCGTGCTGTTGCGTGAGGTGGGCGGCGACCGCTACCTCCCCATCTGGATCGGACCGGGGGAGGCGACGGCCATCGCCTTCGCGCAGCAGGGCATGACCCCCGCACGGCCGCTGACCCACGACCTGTTCAAGGACGTGCTGGAAGCCGTCGGGCAGGAGCTCACGGAAGTGCGCATCACCGATCTGCGCGAGGGCGTCTTCTACGCGGAGCTGGTGTTCGCCAGCGGTGTCGAGGTGAGTGCCCGCCCCTCCGACGCCATAGCGCTGGCCCTGCGGACGGGTACGCCGATCTATGGCAGTGACACGGTGCTCGACGACGCCGGGATCGCCATCCCGGACGAGCAGGAGGACGAGGTGGAGAAGTTCCGCGAATTCCTCGACCAGATCTCGCCGGAGGACTTCGGGAGCAGTAACCAGTGAGGGCGGTCGGCCGCCGGGCCCGCGCCGAGGGCATTCGGCTAGCCTTTCCCCACGGTGAGGCACGGGAAACCACTCTTAGGGTGATTATCACTCGGCGTGCCGAGTGTGGCGATCGTTGACGCACCCTTGGTGACTGCCTACCTTCGAGGAGGCAGGTCAAGGACGGAGGTCGGCGTGAGAAGCAGCGGCGACGGTACGGCTGGGGGTGCTCCCGGACGTGGTTTCGGGACGAGCGGACCGTACCCTCCCCAGAGCTCTCGGCTCCGTCCGAGCGGGGGACATCCCGTGCACGGCGGCGCGACCGACCACGCTCCGCAGCGACCGACGGCTGTGCCGAGCAGCGGAGGGGCGACATCCATGGCGTCCGAGCAGATCGGCTACCGGGGACCCACGGCCTGTGCCGCCGCCGGTATCACCTACCGACAGCTCGACTACTGGGCCCGTACGGGCCTGGTCGAGCCGAGCGTGCGGCCGGCCCATGGATCGGGCACGCAGCGGCTGTACAGCTTCCGTGACGTCGTCGTACTGAAGATCGTCAAACGGTTCCTGGACACGGGCGTCTCCCTGCAGAACATCCGCACGGCGGTCCAGCACCTGCGCGAGCGAGGCTTCAGCGACCTGGAGCGCATGACGCTGATGAGCGACGGCGCGACGGTCTACGAGTGCACGTCGCCCGACGAGGTCCACGCCCTGCTCCAGGGCGGCCAGGGCGTCTTCGGCATCGCCGTGGGGGTGGTGTGGCAGGACGTGGAGAGCGCGCTGTCCCAGTTGCACGGGGAGCGGGTCGACACCGGGGAGACCCTCGTCGGGCACAACCCGATGGACGAGCTGGCGCGGCGGCGGAACAAGGCGGTCTGAGACCGCCTGGGGACGGCCGTTGTCAGTGGCGTAGGGCAGCATCGGAGAAGTGAGATCCGCGCCCACGATCCTGCATCTCGACATGGACGCCTTCTTCGCCTCGGTGGAGCAGGCGTCCAAGCCGAGCCTGCGCGGCAAGGCGGTCGTCGTGGGCGGACTCGGACCGCGGGGCGTGGTGGCCACCGCCTCGTACGAGGCACGGATCTTCGGCGTCCACTCGGCGATGCCCATGGCGCAGGCCCGGCGGCGCGCGCCGAACGCTGCGTACCTGGTGCCGAGGTTCGCTCTCTACCGGTCGATCAGCGAGCAGGTGATGGGGTTGCTGAGGGCTCTGTCACCGTTGGTGGAGCCGCTGAGCCTGGACGAGGCGTTCGTGGACCTGGAAGCCGGCGGCGTGGCCCGGGACGAGCGGTCGGCGCGGCTGGCCGGAGCGAAGCTGCGCGCGGACATACGGGCGGTCACAGGGCTCACCGGGTCGGTGGGGCTCGCGGCCTCCAAGATGCTGGCGAAGATCGCCTCGGAGCAGGCGAAGCCGGACGGACTGGTGGTGATCGAGCCGGGCACGGAGCGAGCCCTGCTGGGGCCGCTGCCGGTCCGTACCCTGCCGGGCGTCGGGCCGGCGACCGGTGACCATCTGCGGCGGGCGGGGATCCACACGGTCGACGAGCTCGCCGAGGCCGGGGAGGACGAGCTCGTGCGGCTGCTGGGCAAGGCCCACGGGCACGCGCTGTTCGCGATGGCGCTGGCCCGGGACGAGCGGCCCGTGGTGGCCGAGCGGGAGGCCAAGTCGGTGTCGGTCGAGGACACGTACGACGTGGACATCCACGACCGGACGCGGGTCGGCACGGAGGTGCGGCGGCTCGCGGACCGGTGTGTGCGCAGGCTGCGGGCGGCGGGCCTGTCGGGGCGGACCATCGTGCTGAAGGTGCGCCGGTACGACTTCTCCACCCTCACCCGGTCCGAGACGCTGCGGGGCCCCACGGACGATCCGGCGGTGGTGCGGGAGGCGGCCGCGCGGCTCCTGGACTCGGTCGACACGACGGGCGGGGTGCGGCTGCTGGGCGTCGGGGTCAGCGGGCTGGCCGACTACGCGCAGGAGGACCTGTTCGCGCAGGCGGGCGGGCACGGGGACGACCCCCCGCACGAGGAGGCCGAGGCCGGGCCCGCGCCGCAGCCGAAGACGCCCGCCGAGCGGCGCTGGTCGGCGGGACAGGACGTACGGCACGCCGTGCACGGACACGGATGGGTGCAGGGCAGCGGACTGGGCCGGGTCACGGTGCGCTTCGAGACGCCCGGCTCGGAGCCGGGCCGGGTGAAGACCTTCCTGGTCGACGACCCGGCTCTGGAACCGGCGGAACCGCTGCCGCTGGTGTCCCGGGGTTCCGGGGAGGGCGAGGGCGCGGGGGCCGCCTGATCCGCCCGGCTCGCCGGGCGGATCAGGCGGGCTTGTCGTTCCCGGCGAGTTTGCCGAAGTCGCGGTCCGGGAGGGGAGGGGGAGCCGCGAGGTCCAGGCCGTAGTGGTGGTAGAGCTGGAGTTCCTGTTCGGGAGAGAGGTGGCGGCCCACGCCGAAGTCGGGGGCGTCCCTGATGAGGGTGCGGTCGAAGGGGACGTGGAGGGCGCCGTCGACGAGGTCGCTGGGTTCCAGGGGGACGAAGGCGTCCCTGCTGAACAGGCCGGTGCGTATCGCCGCCCACTCCGGTGCACCGGTGGCGTCGTCGAGGTAGACCTCGTCGATCGTCCCGATCCGGGTTCCGTTGCGGTCGAACGCCTTGCGGCCGATCAGGTGGCGCGGATCGATGTCGGTCTGCACAGGCCCTCCACTGGTCGCAAAATCATCCGTAAGCACTACAAAACGGCACAATCGGCTGGACGTCCACTCGAAGGTACCGGTGTGGTGCTCGCTGGTACGCTGGCAAACGGCCGCTGACCCCGTGCGGGAGAGTCCTCCGGACACCATCGGAGGCGCCGAAGGAGCAAATCCTCCCCGGAATCTCTCAGGCACACGTACCGCACGGACGAGGTCACTCTGGAAAGCAGGGCGGATGTCGACGGCTTCCGCTCTCACCGACGGTGAAAACCGGACGCCTTCGGGTCGGCCGGTGAAACTCTCAGGTTGAGATGACAGAGGGGGAGGCCGTCCGGGTACCCGCGCCGTGGTGCCCTCGAAGGTCGTCGGACCAGGAGGCCTCCTCAATGACCGCCCCTCGCACTCCGCTCTCCGAACTCGAACGGGGAATCCCCTTCGAGCAGCGTCACATCGGCCCCGATCACGAGGCCCGGGCCAAGATGCTCGCCCAGGTCGGTTACGGCTCGCTGGACGAGCTGACGGCCGCCGCAGTGCCGGATGTGATCAAGAACGCCGACGCGCTGGACCTGCCGGGTGCCCGGAGCGAGGCCGAGGTGCTGGCCGAACTGCGCGCACTGGCCGACCGCAACGAGGTGCTCGGCTCGATGATCGGGCTCGGGTACTACGGTACCTTCACCCCGCCCGTCATCCTGCGCAACGTGATGGAGAACCCCGCCTGGTACACGGCCTACACGCCGTACCAGCCGGAGATCTCCCAGGGCCGGCTCGAGGCGCTGCTGAACTTCCAGACCGTGGTCGCCGAACTCACCGGGCTGCCGACCTCCGGTGCCTCCCTGCTCGACGAGGGCACCGCCGCCGCCGAGGCGATGGCCCTGTCGCGGCGCATGGGCAAGAACAAGAAGGGTCTGTTCCTGGTCGACGCGGACGCGCTGCCGCAGACGATCGCGGTGATCGAGACCCGTGCCGAGCCGGCCGGCGTCGAGGTCGTCGTCGCCGACCTGAGCGAGGGCGTCCCCGCCGAGGTGGCCGAGCGCGAGATCAACGGCGTACTGATCCAGTACCCGGGCGCCTCCGGTGCCGTACGCGACATCAAGCCGCTGATCGACCAGGCGCACGGGCTCGGCGCGCTCGTCGTCGTCGCCGCCGACCTGCTCGCCCTCACCCTGCTGAAGTCGCCCGGTGAGCTGGGCGCGGACATCGCGGTCGGCACCACGCAGCGCTTCGGTGTGCCGATGGGCTTCGGCGGGCCGCACGCCGGCTACATGGCCGTGCAGGAGAAGATGGCGCGCAGCCTGCCCGGACGGCTCGTCGGCGTCTCCGTCGACGCCGACGGACACAAGGCCTACCGCCTCGCGCTCCAGACCCGTGAGCAGCACATCCGCCGCGAGAAGGCAACCAGCAACATCTGCACCGCCCAGGTGCTGCTCGCCGTCATGGCCGGGATGTACGCCGTCTACCACGGCCCGGAGGGACTGCGGCTGATCGCCCGGCGCGCCCACCGGTACGCCACCGTCCTCGCCGAGGGGCTGCGGTCCGGCGGGGCGGAGATCGTGCACGGCTCCTACTTCGACACGCTGACCGTGCGGGTCGCCGGGCGGGCCGCCGAGGTCGTCGCCGCCGCTCGCGACAACGGCGTCAACCTGCGCCTCGTCGACGCCGACCACGTCTCGGTCGCCTGCGACGAGACCACCACCCGGTCGCAGCTGGCCGCCGTGTGGAGCGCCTTCGGCGTCGAGGGAGACGTGGAGGCCCTGGACGCGGCCGCGCGGGACACGCTGCCGGACACCCTGCTGCGCGACGACGAGTACCTGACCCACCCCGTGTTCCAGCAGCACCGCTCCGAGACCGCGATGCTGCGCTACCTGCGCCGGCTCTCCGACCGCGACTACGCGCTGGACCGCGGCATGATCCCGCTGGGCTCCTGCACCATGAAGCTCAACGCGACCACCGAGATGGAGCCGGTCACCTGGCCCGAGTTCGGGCAGCTGCACCCCTTCGCGCCCGCCGAGCAGGCGCAGGGCTACCTCACGCTCATCCACGAGCTGGAGGAACGCCTCGCCGAGGTCACCGGCTACGACAAGGTCTCCCTCCAGCCCAACGCCGGCTCCCAGGGCGAGCTGGCCGGTCTGCTCGCCGTGCGCGGCTACCACCGGGCCAACGGCGACGAACAGCGCACCGTCTGCCTGATCCCGTCCTCCGCGCACGGCACCAACGCCGCCAGCGCCGTGATGGCCGGGATGAAGGTCGTCGTCGTCAGGACGTCCGACGACGGCGAGATCGACGTCGCGGACCTGCGGGCGAAGATCGGGCAGTACCGCGACGAACTGGCGGTGCTGATGATCACCTATCCCTCGACGCACGGGGTGTTCGAGGAGCACGTCGCCGACATCTGCGCCGAGGTGCACGAGGCCGGCGGCCAGGTGTACGTGGACGGCGCCAACCTCAACGCGCTGGTGGGTCTGGCCAAGCCCGGGCACTTCGGCGGTGACGTCTCGCACCTGAACCTGCACAAGACCTTCTGCATCCCGCACGGCGGCGGCGGCCCCGGTGTCGGCCCGGTAGGCGTACGGGCGCACCTGGCGCCGTACCTGCCGAACCACCCGCTCCAGCCCGAGGCGGGCCCGGAGACGGGCGTCGGGCCGATCTCGGCGGCACCGTGGGGCTCCGCGGGCATCCTGCCGATCTCGTGGGCGTACGTCCGGCTCATGGGCGGCGAGGGCCTGAAGCGGGCCACGCAGGTGGCCGTGCTCAGCGCCAACTACATCGCCAAGCGCCTGGAGCCGCACTACCCGGTGCTCTACACCGGCCCCGGCGGCCTGGTCGCGCACGAGTGCATCATCGACCTGCGCCCGCTGACCAAGGCGACCGGCGTCAGTGTGGACGACGTGGCCAAGCGGCTGATCGACTACGGCTTCCACGCGCCGACGATGTCGTTCCCGGTGGCCGGCACGCTGATGATCGAGCCCACCGAGTCCGAGGACCTGACCGAAATCGACCGGTTCTGCGAGGCAATGATCGCGATCCGTGCGGAGATCGAGAAGGTCGGCTCCGGCGAGTGGCCCGCGGACGACAACCCGCTGCGCAACGCCCCGCACACCGCCGCCGCGCTCGGCGGGGAGTGGGAGCACGCGTACGGCCGCGAGGTGGCCGTGTTCCCGGCCGGGGTGGGCGCCGCCGACAAGTACTGGCCGCCGGTGCGCCGCATAGACCAGGCCTTCGGCGACCGGAACCTGGTCTGCTCCTGCCCGCCGCTGGACGCGTACGAGGACTGACCCGTGACGAAGGGTCCCGCTCCGGCACCGGAGCGGGACCCTTCGTCATGTGCCGCTAGGCCGGGTAGGCATGCGTCTGCGTCGCTTTGACCGCCGCCCAGACCGGGGCGCCCGGATGCAGGTCGAGTTCGGCCGCGGCGACCGTGGTGAGGTCGGCGGCCAGGATGAGTTCGCCGGTCAGCTCCGCGCGGATCCGGTCTCCGTGGGTCTCGAGACCGGCGACCTCGCAGCGCCAGAGGTTGCGGGCGCTCGAGCCGGTCGGCCGGTCCCGGTGCAGGGTGACGGCGTCGGGCGGGAACGCCACGAAGGCGGGCCCGGAGAGGTCCTCCGTGGTGCTGACGGCGGGGCCCGCGCCGAGCCGCACCGTGTGGCCCTCGGCCTGTCCGCGGTACAGGTTGAGGCCGACCAACTGGGCGACGTACTCGGTGCGCGGGTGCCGGGCGACGTCGGAGGGCGAGCCTTCCTGCACGATCCGGCCCCGCTCCACGACGACCAGATGGTCGGAGAGCACCATGGCGTCCAGCGGGTCGTGCGTGACCAGGACGGCGACGGCCTCGAACGCGGCCAGATGACGGCGGAGCTGCGCGCGCACCTCCAGCCGGGTGCGGGCGTCCAGGGCGGCGAGCGGTTCGTCCAGGAGCAGCAGCCGGGGGTGGGTGGCCAGGGCGCGGGCGAGGGCCACCCGTTGTGCCTGGCCGCCGGACAGCCGCCGGGGCTTGGCGTCCGCGTGTCCGGCCAGACCCATGCGGTCGAGCCACCCGGCGGCCCGGGCGCGTGCCTCCGTCCTGCCGGAGCCACGGCAGCGCGGCCCGAAGGCCACGTTGTCGAGCGCGGTCAGGTGCGGGAAGAGCAGGTAGTCCTGGAAGACGACACCCACCGGACGCGACTCCGGCGGTGTGCGGCGCAGGTCCACGCCGTCCAGCCGCAGATGCCCGGCGCTGAGCGGGGCGAGGCCCGCGAGGGCGCGCAGGGCGGTGGTCTTGCCGGCCCCGTTCGGGCCCAGCAGGGCGACGACGTCACCGGGTGCGGCGGTCAGTGCCACGTCGAGGCGGAAGGAGCCGCGGTCCACAACGAGCCGCGCGTCCAGGCCCGCGGCGGCGTCGGCCGGGTCGGGCACGTACTCGGAACTCTTCGTCATGGTGTCAGGCGGTCCTCATCCAGCGGTCCCGCAACCCGGCCAGTACGACGACGGACACCGCCAGCAGGACCAGGCTGAGGGCGACGGCGGCGGCCGGGTCGTTCTGCAGGGCGAGGTAGACCGCGAGCGGCATGGTCTGGGTGCGGCCGGGGAAGCTGCCGGCGAAGGTGATCGTCGCGCCGAACTCCCCGAGCGCCCGGGCCCAGGCCAGTACCGCACCGGCCGCGATGCCGGGAGCGATCAGCGGCAGTGTGACCCTGCGGAACGCGGTGAAGCGGGAGGCGCCCAGGGTGGCGGCCGCCTCCTCGTAGCGCGGGTCGGCGGCCCGCAGCGTGCCCTCGACGCTGATGACGAGGAACGGCATCGCCACGAACGTCTCGGCGAGGACGACGCCCGTGGTGGTGAAGGGCAGGGTGACGCCGAACCACGCGTCCAGCCACCGGCCGACGACGCCGTTGCGGCCCAGGGCGAGCAGCAGGGCGACACCGCCCACCACCGGGGGCAGCACCAGCGGGAGCGTCACCAGGGCGCGGACCAGGCCGCGGCCGGGGAAGTCCGTACGGGCCAGCAGCCAGGCCAGCGGGACGCCGACGACCAGGCTCAGCGCGGTCGCCGTCGTGGCGCAGAGCAGTGACAGGCGCAGCGCGTCCCACACCTCGGGGCTGGTGAGCTGCCCGGGAAGGCTGCGCCAGGGGGCGCGGAGGAGGAGGGTGAGGAGGGGCACCAGGAGGAACGCCAGACCCAGGAGGGCGGGCGCGAGGAGGGCGAGGGGAACACCGCGGCCGGGAGGGCGGGGGCGTGTCCTCCGGGGGGCTTTCCGGCCGGTGGTCATGGCTTCAGGAACCCCGCCCCGCCCAGCACCTCCTGGCCCTCGGGGGACTTCACCAGCGCCACGAACGCCTTCGCCGCCAAGGGGTTGGGCGCGTTCTCGAGCCGGGCGATCGGGTAGTCGTTGACGGCCTCGGCGGACTCCGGGAACTCCACGCCCTCCACCTTGTCACCGGCCGCCTGCACATCCGTGCGGTACACGACGGCGGCGTCGGCCTCCTTCAGCTCGACCTTCGTCAGGGCGCTCTTGACGTCCTGCTCGTACGAGACCGGTTCCAGCTCGATCCCGCCGGCGGCGAGGGCGGTCCGCGCGGCGGCCCCGCAGGGCACCGTCCCGTCGCACAGCACGACCTTGAGGCCGGACGCGGCCAGGTCCTCGAGGGAGTCGATCGCGTGCGGGTTGCCCGGCACGGTGGCGATCTCCAGCCGGTTGCGGACGAACGTGCTCGGGCTGCCCGCCGTGTGTCCCTCGTCCGTGACGAGCTTCATCGTCCTGGTGCTGGCCGCCGCGAAGACGTCGGCCGGCGCGCCGTTGTTGATGCCGGCCGCCAGGCCGTCGCTGCCGCCGAAGCTGAAGGTGACACCGGTCCCCGGGTTCTCCTTCTCGAAGCGCTCGCCCAGCGTCGTGAAGCTCTCCTTCAGCGAGGCGGCCGCGAAGACGGTGACGGTGCCCGTGATGCCCTGTCCGCCGGACTCCGCGGGCGCCGACGCGTCCGGACCGGATGCGGAGCAGGCGCTCAGCGCCAGTACGGCGGCTGCCCCGGCACCGGCGGTCCGACGGGTCCGATGCGAACGGGTCATGTCGGAGCACTCCCTCCCTGGGCCGGTCGAAGAGCGGACGAAGCCCTCCCGATGCGCCGATCATACTGTCGCACCTGCTGGGTGTTCGCTGCGTTTCGCCTCGCATCAGCGAGGAAAAATGTCCATGAAGTGCGCGTACGCGTTCACGCAGAGGGCTGGCGCCGTCAGGTGCGGTCGATGTGGACGTTCGTCGACTTCACGCGGGCCGTGGCCTCCACGCCGACCTCCAGCCCCAGCTCCTCGACGGCCTCCCGGGTGAGCAGCGAGACGAGACGGTGCGGGCCGGCCTGGATCTCCACCTGGGCGGCGACGTCACCGAGTTTGATCGCGGTGACGATGCCGGGGAAGGCGTTGCGGGCGGAGGTGTACGGGGTGCCCTCCTCGACGGCGCCGGCCCTGGCGAGCTCGACGGAGAACGCCGCCAGGTCCCGTCCGTCGACGAGCCGGCGTCCGCCGTCGTCGCGGTGGGTGGTGAGACGTCCCGCGTCCGCCCAGCGGCGGGCGGTGTCCGGGCTCACGCCGAGCAGCCGCGCTGCCCGGCCGATCGTGTAGGACTGCATGCCGATCACGATAGGCGGTGCCGGAGGAGCGTCAGCCGCGCCCGGCGGGAGCCGTCGTGCCCGCCCGGACGACGAGGTCCGTGCCCGGCTCCACGCGGAGGGAGTCCGGCTGTTCGTCCCGGGTGGGACGCGGCACCGCGCGGACCGCGGGTGTGGCCGTGTCGGCCGGGAGGCGGCGGACGGTGGTCAGCGGCCAGCGGACTTCCGGAAGGTCCCCGAAGCCGACCACGCTCATGTCCCCCGGGGCCCTGAGCGGGCCCCGTCTCCGCCCGGTCGTGCTCAGGCGGTGGTCAGACTGGCGCCCCGGGGACGTTGTGGGGCGATGATCCTGCCGTCGGGCAGGAGTTCACCGGTGTCCTCGAAGAACACGACACCGTTGCACAGCAAGCTCCAGCCCTGCTCCGGGTGGTGCGCCACGAGACGGGCGGACTCCCGGTCGGCGGAGTCGGCTGAGGGGCACGGTGGCTGGTGCTGGCACATGGGTGGGATCTCTCGCTCTGTGGTGACCTGTGAGTCGGATGTCGTTTCAGTTCCGCGGCGTGAAGCTTCGTTCATGGCCGCCCCCCGTTGCGATAGGTCGGTCGGAAACCAGTGTTGCCCCATGAGCGAGGATCCGCAGGGATTTCGCGGCACCGCTCCTCACAGGGTGAGGACGCGTCACCCATGCGGACGGTTCATCTCAACTGCACTGTCATTTCGGGTGGTTCACCGTGGCCGGATGGGGCTAGTCC
>NZ_JAHWZY010000063.1:0-19873 GCF_041380215.1 Streptomyces pimonensis | reverse complement strand
GGTCTTCGAGCACCGGACGCCGGCCGCGCTCGCGGAGGTCTGCGGCACCGTCGGCGAGGAACCGGCGGACGCCGTGGAGGACGACGGCACGGGTCCGGTGGAGCAGACCCCGGTGATGCGCTGGCTGCGGGAGTGGCGGGGCACGGCGGCCGGTTTCCACCAGTCGGTGCTGCTCCGGGTCCCGGCCGGGCTGGGGGAGGAGCGGCTGACGGCGGCGGTGCAGGCGCTGCTGGACCACCATGACGTACTGCGGCTGCGGGTGTCCGCGGACGGGACCTCGGAAGTGGCCGGGCGCGGGTCGGTGGACGCCGCCGCGTGCGTGCGTCGCACGCCCCTGGACGGCGCCGACGTGGCGGAGGAGACGCGGGCGGCGGTGGCGCGGCTGGCGCCGGAGTCGGGCGTGATGGTGCAGGCGGTGTGGTTCGACGCGGGCGCGAAGGCGCCGGGCCGACTGCTGCTGACCGTGCACCACTTCGCTGTGGACGGGGTGTCGTGGCGCATCCTGGTGCCGGACCTGCGGCAGGCGTGGGAGTCGGTGGCGGCCGGTGGGCCGGTGCGGCTGGACCCGGTGGGCACGTCGTTCCGGCGCTGGGCGGGGCTGCTCCGCGAGCGCGCGCACGACCCACGGGTGACCTCCGAACTTCCCTACTGGAAGAAGGTGTTGCGGTCCGGTGAGCCGATGCTCGGCAGTCGGGCCCCGGACTCCGCGCGCGACACCGCCGGCACGGCACGACGGCTGACGGTGACACTGCCCGGTGCGTACACGGCACCGCTGCTGTCGTCGGTCCCGGCCGCCTTCCACGGCGGGGTCGACGACGTGCTGCTGGGCGCGCTGGCCCTCGCCGTGCGGCAGTGGCGCACGGCGCGCGGAGCCGACGCCGACGGCGGTGTGCTGGTCGATTTGGAGGGCCACGGCCGTGACACCGACCGGTCGGACGTGGACCTCTCCCGCACGGTGGGCTGGTTCACCCGCGTCCACCCCGTACGGCTCGACGTCACCGTCTCCGGGGACGATCCGGCGGACGCGGTGAAGCGGGTCAAGGAACAGCTGCGGGAGGTTCCGGGCGACGGCGCGGGGTACGGCCTGCTGCGCCACCTCAACGCCGAGACCGCGCCCGCCCTCGCGGCCCTCGCCGAGCCGCAGATCGGCTTCAACTACCTCGGACGCACACCGATGTCCGCCGCCCCCTCCGGTGCCGACTGGTCGCCGGTCGCACAGGCCGGCGGACCCGACGCCGACCCGGCCGTCCCGCTCGCGCACGCCTTGGACATCAACGCCGTCACGGTCGACGGCCCGGACGGTCCGGTGCTGTCGGCGACGTTCGCGTGGGCGGGCGGTCTGCTCGACGAGGCGGAGGTGCGGGAGCTGGCCGAGCGGTGGCTGCGGGCGCTGGAGACCCTGGCGGGCGAGGGGACCGGCGGCCACACGCCGTCCGACTTCCCTCTCGTACCGGACCTCACCCAGGAGCAGGTGGAGGACCTGGAGGCCGCCCACCCGGGCCTGGAGGACGTCCTCCCGCTCTCCCCGCTCCAGGACGGCTTCCTGTTCCACGCGCTGTACGACGCCCAGGACACCGACGTCTACACGGCCCAGCTCGTACTGGACCTCGAAGGCCCCCTGGACGAGGCGGTCCTGCGCGAGGCGTGGACGGCACTGCTGCGCCGGCACGCCAACCTGCGCGCCGGGTTCGTGCACGACGTCACCGGCACCCCCGTCCAGGTCGTGGTGCGCGACCCCGGACTGCCCTGGCGCACCGTGGACCTGACCGGCGTGCCGGCGACGGAGCACACCGCCCGGCGTGACCGCGTCGCCGAGGAGGAGCGGTCGGCGCGCTTCGACCTGACGCGGCCCCCGCTGCTGAGGATCGCACTGGTCAAGCACGACGAGGAACACCACAGCCTCGTCCTGACGCCGCACCACATCCTGCTCGACGGCTGGTCCATGCCCGTGCTGCTCCGCGAGATGTTCGCGCTGTACGCGGCGCGAGGCCGGGCGGCCGGACTGCCCGCCGTCACTCCGTACGGCGACTACCTCGCCTGGCTCGCGGCCCAGGACCGGGAAGCCGCCAGGGCCGCCTGGACCGCCGAGCTGGCCGGGCTGGACGAACCGACGCTGCTCGCCCCCGGGGCGGCCGGCGTGTCCACGGCCGAACCCGGCCACGTCACCCTGGACGTCCCCTCCGGCACGGTCGCGGCCCTGCACCGGCTGACGCGGGAGGCGGGCCTGACGGTCAACACCCTGGTGCAGGGTGCCTGGGCGGTGCTGCTGTCCCGTACGACAGGCCGTGACGACGTCGTCTTCGGCGCCACGGTCGCGGGCCGCCCGCCCGAGGTCGCCGGTGTCGAGTCCATGGTCGGCCTCTTCATTAACACGCTGCCCGTCCGGGTCGTGCTGGACCCGGGGGCGACCGTCCTCCGGACGCTCACCGCACTCCAGAGCGGCCAGTCGTCCCTGATGAGCCACCAGCACCTCGGTCTGAGCGAGGTCACGCGGCTGTCCGGTCACCCCGCGCTCTTCGACACCCTCGTGGTCTTCGAGAACTACCCGGTCGACCGGGGGGCGTTCGCCCCGCCTGCGGGCGCCTTTGGGCCACGGCTCACCGGAGTCAGGGGCCGGGACGCCACCCACTACCCGCTGAGCCTGATCGTCACCCAGGGGCCCCAGGACTCCCAGGACCCCTCGGACGGGAGTCTCACCCTCCGCCTCGGCTACCAGCCCGCGCACTTCGACCACGTGGACGTGACCGCACTGGCGGAACGACTGGGTCTGCTGCTGCGGGAGTTCGCCACGGAGCCCGGCCGGAACCTGGCGGCCGTCGACGTGCTCCGGGAGGAGGAACGCGAACGGGTCCTCACCCGCTGGAACGACACGGCGGTGCCCCTCGCGCCGACCACCCTGCCGGGGCTGTTCGCCGCCCAGGCCGCCCGTACGCCCGACGCGCCGGCCGTCGTCCACGGGACGCAGCGGCTGACCTACCGCGAGCTGGCCGCCCGCGCCTCCGCCCTCGCCGACCGCCTGCGCCGGGCCGGTGCGGGACCGGAGACCCGTGTCGCCGTCGCCGTGCCCCGCTCCGCCGACCTGGTCGTCGCCCTGCTGGCGGTACTCGAGGCGGGCGCCGCGTACGTCCCCGTCGACCCGGGCCTTCCGGCGGAGCGCGTCGCCCTGCTGCTGGAGGACACCGCACCGGTCCGGATCCTGGTCACCGAGGCGGTGGCGGCACAGTCCGCGCTGCCCGCCGGCGGCACACCCGTCCTCGTCATGGACGCCGGCACCGGAGACGGGACACGCGCCTTCGGAACGGGCACCGCGCTCGACCCGCGCCACCCCGCCTACGTCATCCACACCTCCGGCTCCACCGGCAGGCCCAAGGGCGTGGCCGTCCCGCACGAGGCCGTCGTCAACCGCCTGCTGTGGATGCAGGACGCGTACGGGCTCACCGCCGGGGACCGGGTGCTGCACAAGACCCCGACCGGCTTCGACGTCTCCGTGTGGGAGCTGTTCTGGCCGCTCGTCACCGGTGCGGCCCTGGTCGTCGCCCGTCCCGACGGGCACCGGGACCCGGCCTACCTCGCGGAGCTGATACGCGCCGAAGGCGTGACGACGGCGCACTTCGTGCCGTCGATGCTCGGCGCGTTCCTCGACGAGCCCGCCGCGGCCGGGTGCACCGGACTGCGCCGGGTGGTGTGCAGCGGTGAGGAACTCCCCGCCGACCTGGCGGCCCGCTTCCACACCGTGCTGCCCGAGGTGCCGCTGCACAACCTGTACGGCCCCACGGAGGCGGCCGTCGACGTCACCCACTGGGAGTGCGAGCCGGGCGCGCGGGGCCCCGTGCCGATCGGCCGGCCGGTCTGGAACACCCGGGTGTACGTGCTGGACGCGGCGCTGCGCCCGGCGCCGCCCGGGGCCACCGGCGAGCTGTACCTCGCGGGGGTGCAACTGGCACGCGGCTACCACGGCAGGCCCGCGCCGACCGCCGAACGCTTCGTCGCCGACCCGTACGGCCCGCCCGGCACCCGTCTGTACCGCACCGGCGACCTGGCCCGCCGCCGCGCCGACGGCGCACTGGAGTACCTGGGCCGTGCCGACCAGCAGGTCAAGGTGCGCGGGGTACGGATCGAGCCGGGCGAGGTCGAGGCGGTCCTGCGCGCCCACCCCGGCATCGCCCACGCCGCCGTCGTCGTACGGACCGACGGACGGGGCGAACCGCGGCTGATCGCCTACGCGGTGCCCGCCGTCGCCGGCCCGGCCCCCGTCTCCGTCGAGCCGGCCCTGCTGCGGCGGTACGTCGCGGACCGCATGCCGGAGTACATGGTGCCCGCGGCCGTCGTCACCCTCCCGGACCTGCCCCTCACCGTGAACGGCAAACTGGACCGGAGGGTGCTGCCCGACCCCTCGTTCACCGCGCCCGGAGGAGGGCGCCCGCCGCGCGACGCCGACGAGCGGCTGCTCTGCGAGCTGTTCGCCGAGGTGCTCGGCGTGGACCGGGCCGGCCCCGAGGACAGCTTCTTCGAGCTGGGCGGGCACTCGCTGCTCGCGGTCCGGCTGCTGGGCCGCATCCGCTCGGCCACCGGCTCCGGCACCGCCCTGGGCGTCCGCTCGCTGTTCGAGGCGCCCACCCCCGAGGCCCTGGCCCGTCTGCTGCGTTCCGGCGGCGGGCGCGCAACCGGGGCCGAGGAGGCCGCACGGGCCCTGGAGGTCCTGCTGCCGCTGCGCGCCACGGGCACCCGGCCGCCCTTGTTCTGCGTCCACCCGTGGGCCGGGCTGAGCTGGCCGTACGCCGGCCTGCTCCGTTCCCTCGGCGAGGACCGCCCGCTGTACGGGCTCCAGGCCAGGGGACTGGCCCGGGCCGAGGAACCGCCCGCGTCCGTGGGCGAGATGGCCGAGGACTACCTGGCCCGGATCCGCGAGGTCCGGCCCAAGGGCCCGTACCACCTGCTGGGCTGGTCCTTCGGCGGCCTGGTGGCCCACGAGATGGCGGTGCGGCTGCGCGAGGCGGGGGAGGAGGTCGCGCTGCTGGCCCTGCTCGACGCCTTCCCGCCGGACGCGACCGCCGCCGGGCGTGCCGAGGCCGGCGGACCGCCCTGGCAGGACCGGCCGGACGGCGACGTCCTGGCCCGGCTGCTGCGGTTCCTCGGCCATGAGGCGCCCGGCTCCCCGGACGGCGGCCCGGTGGACGCGGAGGCGGCCCGTGAGGTCCTGCGGCGCGGGGGCGCGCCCCTCACCGACATCCCGTCGCGGACGCTGCGGGTGTGGCCCGGCGTCGCCGCCCGCCACGCCCGGCTGCAAAGGGAGTTCGTCCCCCGGCACTTCGACGGTGACGTCCTGCTGTTCACCGCCGAACCGGACCCGGGGGCGGACGCGCCGGCCCCCTCGTCCTGGGCGCCGTACGTCGGCGGACGCCTCGACCCGCACCCCGTCGCCTGCGGCCACCACGAGATGACCCTGCCCGGCCCCGTCGCGGAGATCGGCCGTGTCCTCGCGGAGCGCCTGGAGGGCGCCGACCACCCCCGCACCACCTGAACCCTGTCCGACCGACCCCACCCACCTCAGTACGGAGCACCCCCATGACCAACCCCTTCGAGAACGACGACGCCCAGTACCTGGTGCTCGTCAACGACGAACTGCAGCACTCCCTCTGGCCGGTCTTCGCCGACGTCCCCGCCGGCTGGACCGTCGCCCTCCCGGCCGCGAGCCGTCAGGAGTGCCTCGATTACGTCGAGAAGAACTGGACGGACATGCGGCCCAAGAGCCTGGCCGACGCCATGGACGAGCGGTGACCGCACCGAGCCCCCGCCCCCTGCCCCCGACCACCCCGGAACACTCCCGTGAGGAGCACGACATGACAGACACCGCACCCGCCGCCTCCCTGCGCGTCGCCCACGTCGAGCTGTACGTCACCGACGCCGAGGCCGCCGCGGCGGCCTTCACCGACGGCTACGGCTTCCAGGTGTGCGCCACCGCCGAACGCGGCGGCCCCGAGGGCGCTTCCCGCTCCCTCACGCTGCGCCAGGGCGACATCGTCCTCGTGGTGACCCAGGCGCTCGACGGCAGCCACCCGGCCGCCGACTACGTGGCCCGGCACGGCGACGGCATAGCCGACATCGCGCTGGCCGCACGCGACGCCCGCGAGGCCTTCGCCGACGCCGTCTCCCGCTCCGCCACGCCCCTCGCCGAGCCCGCCGAGCGGGAGGGCTGGGTCACCGCCGTCGTCGCCGCAGGCTTCGACGACGTACGCCACACCCTGGTCCAGCGTCCCGCCGGCCACACGGACACCGCAGTCCCGCTGCCCGGCTTCGAGCCGGTGGCGGGGGCCGCCGCCCCCGGGGAGCCGGCGCCGGTGGGCCTGACGGTCCTCGACCACGTCGCGGTCAGCGTCCCCACGGGCCGGCTGGCCGAGAGCACCGGCTACTACGAGCGGGTCTTCGGCTACGCGTCCGTGTACGAGGAGCTGATGGTCCAGGGCAGCGAGGCCATGGACTCCAAGGCGGTCCGCAGCCCCGCCGGAGACCTCACCTTCACCGTCCTCGCCCCGAGCCCGGAGCACGACGCCGGTCACATCGGTGACTTCCTGGAGCGGCACGGCAGCGGTGGCGTGCACCACCTGGCCTTCGCCACCACCGACATCGTCGGCGCCGTCGACCGGATGCGCGAGCGCGGCATCGTCTTCCTCGGCACCCCCGACACGTACTACGACCGGCTGGAGCAGCGCCTCCAGCTGAACCGCCACTCGATCGCCGAGCTGCGCAAGGGCCGCATCCTCGCCGACGAGGACCACGGCGGCCAGCTCTTCCAGATCTTCACGCGGACCGTCCACCCCAGGCGCACGGTCTTCTACGAGGTCATCGAGCGCGCCGGCGCGGACAGCTTCGGCGGCGGCAACGTCCGCGCGCTGTACGACGCCGTACAGGCGGAGAAGGCCGAGCACGAGGCCGCCGCGAACGCCGACGGGGAGACCGCGTGACCGTCCCGGCACTCGCCGACCTGCTCACCCCCGCCGACGCGGAGGCCCTGGCGGCGGCGGTCCTGCCCGCCGCCGTGGAGCGCTTCGTCGGCGGGGCGGCGGGCGCGGAACTCACGCTCCGCGCCAACCGCGCCGCGTTCGACCGGCTCCACCTCGTCCCCCGGGTGCTCGCGGACGTCTCGTCCGTCGGCACCACCCGCACCCTGCTCGGCACGGAAAGCGCCCTCCCGGTGGCCGTGGCCCCGATGGCGTACCAGAGGGCCGTGCACCCGGACGGCGAACCGGCCGCCGCCCGCGCCGCCCGGGACGCCGGCGTCCCGTTCACCGCGTGCACCTTCAGCAGCACCGCCGTGGAGGACATCACCGCCACCGGCGCCACCACCTGGTTCCAGCTGTACTGGCTGCGCGACCGCGGCCACACCGGGGAACTGCTGGAGCGCGCGGAGGCGGCCGGCTGCCGCGCGCTGATGCTGACCGTCGACACACCGAGGATGGGACGCCGGGCGGCCGACATGCGCGGCGCCTTCACCTTGCCCGACGGAGTGTCGCCCGTGCACTTCGGTGCCCGCCCCGACGGCGTGCCGCGCACCGCGAGCAGCGGTGTGAGCGCGGTCGCCGCGCAGACCGCCAACGTCGTCGACCCGTCCCTCAGCTGGGCCGACCTGGACTGGCTGCGCGCACGCACCCGGCTGCCACTGATCCTCAAGGGCGTGCTGGACCCCGACGACGCCGAACGCGCTGCGGCCTGCGGCGCGGACGCGCTGGTGGTCTCCAACCACGGCGGCCGCCAGCTCGACGGGGCCCTGCCCGCACTCGACGCCCTGCCCGCCGTGGCGGAGGCCGTCGCGGGGCGGTGCGAGGTGCTCCTCGACAGCGGTGTCCGCAGCGGTACGGACGTCCTGAAGGCCCTCGCCCTCGGCGCGGACGGAGTACTGCTGGGCCGCCCCGTGCTGTGGGGCCTGGCGGCCGGCGGACACCAAGGCGTGCTCAGGGTCCTCCACCTGCTCGGCGAGGAACTGGAGTCGGCCCTCGCACTGGCCGGCTGCCCGGACCTCGCCGCGGCGGCACGGCTGCGCACCGTCGCCGGACCGGGAGGCGAACCGCGATGACCACGGCGAGCACGTTCACGGACGGCCTCGACCTCACCGCGCTGCACCGCTCGGCGGGCGACCCGCTGCTCTCCTCGATGAACTTCCTCAACGAGATCGCGGGCCGCCACCCGGACGCCCTCTCCCTCGCCGCCGGCACACCGTACGAGGGGTTCTACGACGTCGAGGACGTCCACCGCGCGCTGCGGGTCTTCAGCGACCACCTGCGCACCGAACAGGGATACGACGAGGAGCGGGTCCGGCGCACCCTGCTCCAGTACGGACGCACCAAGGGCATCATCCACGAGCTGATCGCCCGCCAGCTGTCCGTGGACGAGGGCATCCAGGTCGACCCGGAGGCCGTCCTCGTCACCACGGGCTGCCAGGAGGCGTTGTTCCTCACCCTGCGGCTGCTGCGCCGCGACGACCGTGACGTGCTGCTGGCCGTCACGCCCGCCTACGTCGGCGTCACCGGGGCGGCACGCCTCCTGGACCTGCCGGTGCACCCGGTCGCCGAGGGACCGGACGGCGTCGACCTGGACGACCTGCGGCGGCGCATCGGCGGGGCCCGCGCCGCAGGGCTGCGCCCGCGCGCCCTGTACGTCGTCCCCGACCACGCCAATCCCTCGGGCATCCGGATGCCCGAGCCGGTGCGCCGCGACCTCCTCGACCTGGCGGAACAGCAGGACATCCTCCTCCTGGAGGACAATCCGTACGGCCTCTTCCCGCGCCGGGGACACCGGCTCCCGACTCTGAAGGCGCTGGACACCGCGCGCCGTGTCGTCCACCTCGGTTCGCTGGCGAAGACGGTGTTCCCGGGGGTACGGATCGGCTACGCGGTGGCCGACCAACCGGTCGGTTCGGGACCTTATCTGGCGGACCTGCTCGCCAAGGCCAAGAGCATGGTCACCGTCAACACCTCGCCGATCGCCCAGGCCGTGGCCGGGGGCAGGCTGCTGGAGCACGGGTGCAGCCTGGTCCGCGCCAACGAACGGGAGCGCGAGGTGTACCGGGAGGGCCTCGACCGGATCGTCGGCGGGCTGGCCCGCCGCTTCCCCGACCCGTCGGCGTCCGGGGTGAGGTGGAACAGTCCCGAGGGCGGATTCTTCGTCGTCGTCGACGTGCCGTTCGACGTCACCGACGCGGCACTGGAGCGCTCGGTCCGCGACCACCGCGTGCTGTGGACGCCGCTGCACCACTTCTACGACGCGGCGGCGTCGGAGACCGGAGCCGGTGTCGGGCCGTTGCGCTGTCTGCGCCTGTCGTGCAGCGCTCTCGGACCGGAGGAGACCGAGGAGGCGCTCGACCGGTTCGCCGCCTTCGTACGCTCGGCCTGAGCGCGGCGCTTGCGGTAAGCGGGCCGGTCACCGGCCCCGCGCCTCGGCACGGAACCCGGGCGCCGTCCGGCCCCGGGGCTCCGTGCGCTCGAGGCCGTCCGGGCCGGACCGACGAGCGGCCGTCGCCCCTGCCGAGGGCCCGGACGGCCGGGGAACGGCTCCCCGAATCCGCCCGGGCCCGGCCGGCGGTGTCAGCGGTTCATGGCTGCCCAGAACTCGTCGAAGGACATCCGGCGGTCACCGTCGGTGTCGAGCGAGTCGATCAGTCCCCGGGCCTCCGACTCGGTGATCTCGTCGCCCTCCAGCTCCGTCACGACCTGCCGGTACTCCTCCGCGGTGACCAAACCGTCACCGTCCAGGTCGTAGCGCTCGAAGACACTCCGCGCCGCCTTCTCCACCCTGTCCGCCATGTGCCTCTTCCTTCCGCGATCTTCGCTGACGGCGCCAGCCTATCCGTCGGTCCTCGAGCGACCTGACGAGCGGGCCCGCCCTTTCTTGCCCGGCGCCCCGCCCCGACCGGCACACCGCGAGGCGCCCCTCCGCGGCGCACCGCTGACAGGAGGACGGGCTCCTCCTTCGGCGAAGACCCGGATGCGGTCCGCTCCGGCGAGGGCGCGGACGTCGGCGCTGTCGTTCGGTGCCGTCGGTCCGGGAAGTCCATCAGCCGCGCCCTTCGACGGCGTGCCCCGGCGGCCGGTGCCGCCCTCTCGCTCGTGCCGCTCTGCCCGCGTACCGCCCCGCGAGCCGACAGCACGGCCCCGAGGAGCGGCTGCGCGCGGCGCGAGCGCTGCTTGTCCGCCGGCTGCCGCGTACAGTGGGTGGTGCAACCCCTGCCGGGCCTGCGGCACCCTGGTGCCGTGGCCGACTGCCGGTTTGTCCGGCAGCAGGTGGAGGTGCGCCATGACATACGACCGTCCCCTCTCCGACGCCGTTCCCGGCCCGCCCGGTGCCGCACGGGAATGGCGGCACCGGGCCGCGTGCGCGGACGAAGACCCGGAGCTGTTCTTCCCGCTGGTCGAACGGGAGCGCGATCCTCAGGTGATGAGGGCCCGTGCGGTGTGCCGCTGCTGTCCGGTCCTGCTCGCCTGCCGTCTCTGGGCCATCAGGTACGGGGAGGACGTGGGCATCTGGGGCGCCACGACCGCCGCGCAGCGGCGTGCTATCCGCCGGGCGCTGCTCGCCGAACGGTAGGGGCGAGATTCCTGGAGAACGGTGCACGAACCTCGCCGGGCGCAGTCGGCCGGCGGTACCGGGAGACGGTTGCTGCGGCAGGTCCAGGCCGTGGCCGACACCGCGGGCGGGACCGAGGGGCATCGCGGCGCCGGCTGCGGCAGCACGTGGCCGGTGCCCGCGCCGCGGTGTCGTCGGGGCGGGGGAGCTCAGCCGGGGGTGATACGGCCGCGCCAGGCTCCGGACTCGTCCCCTCGCTGCTCGATGTAGTCCTTGAAGCGCTGCATGTCACCCTTGACACGCCGGTCGATCGTCCCCAACATGTCCGCGGCCTTCTCCGCGGCTCCGCTCGGTTCGACATCCATCACGAGTTCCACCCGGGTGTGGCCGTCGTCCACGCGCTGGAAGCGCACCGTGCCCTTCTGCTGGACGTCGCCGCTGGTGGTGCGCCAGGTGATCCGCTCGTCGGGGAGCTGGTCGACGATCTCGGTGTCGAACTCCCGCCGTACCCCGCCGATCTTGGTGGTCCAGTGGTTGTGGCGGGCGTCGATTTGTGTGATCTCCTCGACGCCCTCCATGAAGTTCGGGAACTCCTCGAACTGGGTCCACTGGTTGTAGGCGGTGTGGACCGGAACCTCGACTTCCACTGCTTCCTTGACAGTGCTCATATCGGGCCTCCTTTCGTGTTGGGGCGAGTCGCGCCGGGGCGAGTACCCGGGAAGGCCGCGGCCTACCGGGGCAGCGGACGGGGAGGCGCCCGCAGGCCGGCGTCCGGCCGGTCAGCCGCTCCACAGGCCGAACCCGAGGTGCCCGATGCCGGTGAAGTGCACTTCGTCCGAGGGGCACCGGCGCAGCGGCCGCCGTCCTGGAAGCGGGTCCCCCGCGGGCTCCGACGGTGATCCGCCTAAGCCGTCGGCCGGTGACGCCGGCCTGTCGGACCTCGAGGAGGCGCGCGGCGCACCGAGGCGGCGGGGTGGTGATCGGGTGCCGGACGCGGGCGTCGTCGTACAGCAGGGGTGTCGGTGTCCGGCCGAAGTGATCCCTCGCCGCGTGCGGCTGCGCCTCCCCTCCCCCTCGGCCTTTGTGAGGTGGAGGAGCGGGCGCCCGGGCATGATGCGGGCGCTCCGTGCGGGGGTCCGTCACCGGTGCGTCAAGTCCGGACACGCTCGAGGATGCGTCATACTCTCCGTATGAGGCCGAGCATGACGCCTGGGTGCGGCGGGATCACCGTACGACGGGCCGTCGCCCGGGACGCCAAGCGGCTCACGCGGCTCGTGCGCGGCTCGCGGGCCTACGAGGGCCAGTACGCGGCGATGGTCGCGGGCTACCGCGTCGGCCCCGACTACATCGAAGCCCACGAGGTCTTCGTGGCCGTCGACACCGAGGATCCCGCGGGCCGGGTGCTCGGTTTCTACTCGCTGGTCCTCGTGCCGCCGGAGCTGGACCTGCTCTTCGTCGCGGACGGGACGCAGGGCCGCGGCATCGGACGGCTGCTCGTCGAGCACATGAAGGCCGAGGCGCGGGCGGCGGGGCTGGAACGTGTCCGTGTGGTGTCGCACCCCCCGGCCGAGGGGTTCTACCGCAAGGCGGGCGCGCTGCTCACCGGGACCGCCTCGGCGAACCCGCCCGCGGTGGCGTGGGACCGGCCCGAACTGGAGTTCCTGATCCTGTGAGCTTCTGCGGTGCCGTCCCTCCAGGGTGAGGACGACCGCGGCGACCGACGGTGCTCGACGCCCGCGTCGACTGACTGCGGTGTGACCTGATGCGGACGACCCGGGGGTGCCCGGCATGACAAGCTGTGCTTTCACTGCACGACCTCAGGAGGTCACCATGACTGCAGATTCTCCCTTGCAAGAGGGCCCGGAGACGACCGGTGCCGAAAGCGGCGCCCTGGCGCCCGACGACGACGGCCAGTACGACCTGAAGGGCAAGTTCCGGGAGGCCCTGGCACGCAAGCGGGACAAGCAGGCGCAGGCCGCGGCCCGCGCCGAGAACACCGACGGGGCGAAGGTCCGCGGCGCGCACGGCCCGGCTGCGAGCCGGCGGTCGTTCCGACGCAAGAGCGGCGGCTGATTTCGAACCGCCGCCGGACGGGACTCGGCGAGACACCGCTCGGCCGCCTCGCCGGGCGTGCCCGGCCCTGAACGCGGACGGGCGCGACTCCTCGTGAGGACGGCAAGGCCGTATGTCCGGCGGGGGCGGTCCGCCCGTTGCCGGTGCGGAGGTTCTCGGTCGGTGAGCAGCCGGTCGACGGCGTGATCAGCACGCTGACGCCGACCGGTGCGGGCTCCGTACCGGACGCGGAGAACTCTCGCACCGCGTGGCGGCCGGCCGGCGGGAACCGGAGCCGGGACCCCGCCCTGCCCCCGGAGCACGCTCCGATTCTCTCCACGCACCGTCCTTGACGGTGAAGACCTGGGGGCGTACGGATGCCGCGAGCGGACCGGGCTGTGACCTCGGAGCGGTGAGTGCGGACGTGAAGTCCCTGTCCGGTACCGGTGCGGCGATCCGTCGGCGCTCCGTCGTGCGGGGGCTCGCTCTGCCCTTCCCCTGCACGGCCGCCGGGCGGGCCGGCCGGCGGCAGGTGCGGAGGGCCACCGGCGGTTGCGCCGATCGTGGCCGCGGCAGCCGGCCGATGCGGCCGCCCGGGCCGGCCGCCTGCCCGGCCCGGGGCCGGGCAGGCGCCCGCCGTCAAGGGGTGCCCAGACCGTGCACGGTGGTCAGGCCGGTGAGCCCGGACACCTCCAGTACGGGGGCCAGGAGCGGAGTGGCGATCAGCTCGATGCGATCGACGTGGCGGAAGAGGACGCTCAGACCGGCGCTGTCGAGGTACTCGATCCCGGTCAGATCGATGACGAGCGGTCCCTCCGTGGTCTCGATCGCGGTGGCGAGCGTGTCGGTGTTGCTCATGTCTATTTCACCCACGGCCGTCAACTGGGTGACGCCGTCGGGCCGTCGACTGGGAGTCAAGGTCAGGAGCGTGGTCATCAGGCGATCCTCGTGTGCATGTCGACGGTGGTACCGGCGGCGCCGGAGGTGATGGTGACCTGGTGCATCAGCGCCCGCATCAGCGCCACACCACGGCCACGATGGGCGTTGGCCTCGGGCTGGGGCGTCTTCCAGCGGCCGGTGTCGGCGACGGTGAGGCGCAGGTCGTCGACCAGCGCCTCGGCACGGAGCCGGACCGTGTCGCCGGGGGTGTCCCGGTGGCCGTGCTCGATGGCGTTGGCGCAGGCCTCCCCTGCTGCCACCAGTACGTTCTGGACGGTGTGCGGGGGGAGCTCACACTGGGTGAGCCAGCTGCGCAGGGCCTTGCGGACCGGCGCCAGCTGCGCGGACTCGGCGGGAAAGGACACGTCCAGTGGCGCCGGGTGCCGGTACAGCAGGAGCGCCACGTCGTCGTCGTAGCCGTCGGCGGGCGCCAGCTGCGCCATGACCTGGGTGGCGAGGTCGTCGACCGCGACGTCACGGCCGGCCTGGACGGCTTCGCCGGCCTGGTCGATGCCGGCCGTCAGAGGACGGCGCCGGCGTTCCACGAGACCGTCGGTGTACAGCAGGAGGGTGGCACGAGCCGGTACGGTGCAGGTGCCTTCGGGGCGCTCCCGGCCGGGACGCACGGCCAGCGGCACGGAGCGCCCCTCGTCGAGGAGGACGGTCGTGCCGTCGGGATGGGTGAGGATGCCCGGCGGGTGTCCGGCGCTGGAGTAGGTGAGGCTGCCGGTGTCCGGGTCGAGGACCCCGCAGAACACGGTGGTGCATACGGCGCCGGGGACACCGGCGGCGAAGTGGTCCAGGGCCATCAGGGTCTGTGCGGGGCTGGAGTCCTGGAGCAGCAGGGCGCGGCAGGCACTGCGCAGCTGACCCATGACGGTGGCGGCTTCGAGGCCGCGTCCGACGCAGTCGCCGACGACGATGCCGATGCGCCCGTCCTGGAGCCGGACGGTGTCGTACCAGTCGCCGCCGACCTCCAGGGGACGGGTGGCGGGTTCGTAGCGGACGGCGAAGCCCTCGGGGAGGTCGGCCGGACCGAGGATGGAGCGTTGCAGGGCGAGAGCCGTCTCGCGCTGCTGGTCGATCTGATGGGCGCGGGCCAGACCCTGGGCGAGCTGCCCGGCCAGGAGGGACAGCAGCAGCTGATCCTCGTTGGTGAAGGGCCGGTGGTCACCGAGATCGAGCCACACCAGCATGGTTCCCTCCGGGTGGCCGACCGTGATGCCCGCTCCCGAGGCGTCGACGACGGGCGTCAGCAGGGGCCGGTCCAGCCAGGCGGACAGCTGCTCCCGTCGCTCGGTGGGCAGGTCCTGCCAGTGCAGGCCGGCCTCGGTCGCCGTCACCGACACCTCCTGGCCGTCGATCGCGACGGCGGCCAGCACGCGCTTGGCACGCCACAGGTTCTTCAGCTCCTTCAGAGAGCCATCGAGGGCCTCCGTCAGACTGGTCGCCTGGGTCAGCCGCATGCTCAGGGAAGCCTGGGCGCTCTTGCGCTGGACGGCGTAGTGCTCGGCGGTGACGTCACGGAAGGTCCCGACGGTCACCCGGCGCCCGGTGTCCGGATCCTGTGCCTGGTTGAAAGTGGCCGTCACCCACAGCCGGTGCCCGTCCCGGTGTGTCACGGGAATGGTGTAGGAGCCCTTGGGATCGTTCAACAACTGCGAGAAGGCGTCGTCGACCTCGCGGTACGCGTCGGGATCGGTCCCGGCGTCCGGCCACCAGGGGTGGACCGGCCGGTAGGGGAGACCGTCGGAGCCGTAGCCGAGGATGTCGGTGAAGGCCGCGTTGATCTCGACGACGGCACCCTCCTCGTCGCAGACGAAGAACGCCTCCTGCAGAGAGTCCACCAGCGCCTTGCGCCAGCGCGCCTGATGGTTGCGCAGCCGCGCCAGTTCGACGTTGGCCCTCACCCGGGCAAGCAGTTCGGCCGCGGCGAACGGCTTGACGAGGTAGTCGTCGGCACCGGCCCGCAGGCCTTCGATGGACGCCTCCTGCCCGGCCCGTGCGGACAGCAGCACCACCGGCACCGACGCGGTGCGCGGATCGGTGCGCAGTGCGGCCACGAGACCGAGCCCGTCCAGGCCCGGCATCATCACGTCGCTGATCACCAGGTCGGGAGCGTCGGCACGGACCGCCTGCAACGCCGCCAGGCCGTCCTCGGCGGTGTCCACCTGGTACCCGGCGCCGTCCAGGAGACGTGTGAGGTATTCACGCATGTCGGCGTTGTCGTCGGCCACGAGCACACGCGCCGGGACGCCGGGAGCGGTGGCGTAGCCCGACGGGTCGGCCGCCGTCGCCGTGGTGCGCGCGCCCGCGGCGACCTTGCTCGGAAGCCAGCGCAGTGCCTCCTGCACGTAGGGGTCCGCGGTCGACACCCCACGGCCGTCCTCGGCCGGAGCGAGGGCGTCGGGGGGCAGGTGGGACGCGCCGAACGGCAGACGGACGGTGAAGCGGGTGCCCTCGCCCTCGGTACTGTCGGCGGTGATCGTGCCGCCGTGCAGACCGATCAGTTCCTTGACCAGGGCCAGGCCGATGCCGCTGCCCTCGTTGGAGCGGGAGCGGGCGTTCTCGATGCGGTGGAACCGTTCGAACAGCCGCGGCACCTCCTGCCGGGGCACTCCGACGCCGGTGTCGGTGACGGTGACGACGGCGTGCGTGTCCCGGGCCCGTACGGTGACGTCGATCGATCCCTCGAAGGTGAACTTCAGCGCGTTGCTCAGCAGGTTCAGGATCACCTTCTCCCACATCTCGTGGTCGACGTACACCGGCTCGGGGAGCCGGTCGCAGTCGATGCGGAAGTCCAGGCCGGCCTTGTCGACGGCGGACCGGAACACGCTGGCCAGGTCGGCGGTGACCTGGGACAGGTCGACCGGTTCGTAACGGGCCCGCATCCGGCCGGCCTCGATGCGGGAGAAGTCCAGCAGGGAGTTGACCAGCTTGCCCAGCCGCAGGCCGTTGCGGTGGACGACCTCCAGTTCCTCCCGGACATGGGCATCGGCGTCCGCGAGCCGGGAGCGCAGCTCCTCCACCGGCCCCATGATCAAAGTCAGGGGGGTGCGGAACTCGTGGCTGATGTTCGAGAAGAAGGCGGTCTTGGCCCGGTCCAGCTCCGCGAGATCCTCGGCCCGCCGCTGCTGCGCCTCGTGGCTGCGGGCGCTGGCGATCCCCGCCGCGAGGTGACCGGCGGTGAGGTCGAGGAAGCCGCGGTAGGCGTCGTCCAGGACCCGGTACCGGTTCAGGCCGGCCACCAGGAATCCATAGAGGGCACCGCCCTGTTGCAGCAGCGGCAGCACCAGCGCCTGTGAGGGCGGCTGCTGCCAGTCACCGGTCGGGAGAGGCCCGTCGAACGGAACGTCGTCGAGCGGCACCAGCACGGCTTCACCGTGTTTCAGCGACGCCACGGGCCAGGTGCCGGAGCCGTCGGGCGGCAGGGTTTCGAGGGCGGCCGGGTGGCCCGCGGCCAGTCCGGTGGTGTCCGACAGGCGGGCGGTGCCGTCGGTCCCCAGGAGGTACGTCAGCGTGAAGGGGAGGTCGCGTTTGTTCCGGGCCAGCTGCTGGTGGGCGAAGGCGAGCCATTCCTGCTCGGTGCGGACCACACTGGGATCGGAGCCGAGGTCGCGCAGGGTCGCCATCCGGCGCTCGCCGATGACGCGCTCGGTCTCCTCGCTGACCACGCACAGCATGCCGACCACCGTGCCGGAGTCGTCGCGCAGCGGACTGTAGCTGAAGGTGTGGTAGCTCTCCTCCGGATAACCGGACCGTTCCAGGAACAGCAGCAGCCCCTCGTCCCAGGTCGCCTTCCCCGTGGTCGTCACGGTGTCGATCCGCGGGCCGATGTCCTTCCAGATCTCCGCCCACACCTCACTGGCAGGCCGTCCCAGCGCCCACGGGTACTTGGCGCCCAGAGTGTCGCGCCGGTAGGCGGCGTTGCAGAAGAACGTCAGTTCCGGGCCCCACGCCATCCACATCGAGAACCGGGACGACAGCAGGATGCTCACCGCTGTCCGCAGACTCTGCGGCCACTGCTCCGGCGGACCCAGCGGGGTCGCCGACCAGTCCACCCGGGCGAGGTCCGGGCCGACCTCCTCGTCGGCAGTGAACACCTCTGCCCCGGGCGCTGCCACGATCTCGCGCGCAGCGTCTTCCGAACGCCCCACCGGACACCCTTTCCCTCGCACCGCCCGGGTGGGCGGTCGCGTCGACGGCCCCGGCCGACCGATCCCGCCCCGCCCTGTCGAGCGCCCGCACCGTCCGAGAACAACACCGGGGAGGTCACCTGGGCCGCCCCCGCCACTGCTGCCGTCGCGGCCTGGGGGCCGGGGGGCCGCCCGCCACTTGCAACGACTTCGTAGGATAAGCCAGCCGCCGGGCACCTACCGACCGGCAGGCGAAGAGCAAGCCCGAGAACGATGGACCAGGGGAGACGATGACGGCGAGCCCTGTGCGGACTGCCTCGGCGGTGCCGGTCGCCGAGGAGGTGCGGCTGGCCGCCGTCCGTCGCTACCGGATACTGGACACGCCGCCCGACGGCGCCTTCGACCGGATCGCGTCCCTGGCGGCACGCCTCTTCGACGCGCCCATGGCCACCGTGGCGATCGTCGACACCGACCGGGTGTGGTTCAAAGCCGCCCACGGCCTCGACGGCATCACCGAGATCGACCGCGGACCAGGTCTGTGCGCCTCCGCCATCCTCCACGGTGAGCCCTACGTGGTGAAGGACGCCGGCGCCGATGTGCGTGCGCTCGCCGATCCCCTGGTCCAGGGGGAGCCGGGCGTCCGTTTCTATGCCGCCGCGCCGATCACCACGGCCGACGGACAGCGTCTGGGCACCCTCAACGTCCTGGACACCCGCCCCCGCGAACCCACCGACGACCAGCTCGAAGCCTTGCAGGACCTGGCCGCCCTCGTCATGGACGAGCTCGAACTGCGGCTGTCGGCCATGCGTACGATCGCGGCCGAGCGCGACCGGCGCGCCGAGGCCGAACGCCTCGCACGAGCCCTGCAGCGCACCCTGCTGCCGCCCACCCTGCCCGACGTGCCCGGTCTGCACGCCGCTGCCGCCTATCACCCGGCCTCCGCGGACGAGGTGGGCGGGGACTTCTACGATCTGTTCCCACTGGACGACGGACGGTGGGCGTTCTTCCTGGGCGATGTGTGCGGCAAGGGCGCGGGTGCTGCGGCGCTGACCTCGTTGACCCGTTACACCCTGCGCGCCGCCGCCATCTACGACCCGGACCCGTGCGCCGCGCTGGCCAACCTGGACAGCGTCCTCAAGGGCGAGTACCAGGGCAGTGACCCGCGTTACTGCACAGCGGCCTTCGGTGTCCTGCAGCCCCTGTCCGACGGCTCCCACTCCATCACGCTGGCCGGCGGCGGGCACCCCTCCGCCCTGGCCGTGCGCGCGGACGGTTCCGTGGAGCCGATCTCCACGGCGGGCGGCCAACTCGTCGGCATGCTGCCCGACCCGCAGTTCGTGCAGACCACCACACGGCTGCGGCCCGGTGAGAGTCTCCTGCTGTACACGGACGGCCTCACGGAAGCACGTACCGCCGACGGCATGATGCTCGGTGAGGACGGTCTCACCCGCCATCTGACCGCCACGGCCCCTCGCACAGCACACGAACTGCTGCACTCGGTGGAGACGCTGTTGCAGCAGCTGGGCGACGGTGTCAGCGACGACACCGCCTGCCTGGCCCTGTCCGTACCCGCACCTTCCACGCCCCGCCCTCAGGAGAACCGGTGATCGAGAACGAGTACCTCCTGGCAGTCACCCCGCACCAGACCCCCTCGGGACCTCTCGTCCTGGAGGTCAGGGGCGAACTGGACCACCACACCGCCCACCTTCTGTCCCGAGCGGTCGAGGACGCCCCCTTCGACGACAGCGGCGTGGTCATCGACCTGACCGGTCTGACCTACTGCGACTCCACGGGCATCACCGTGCTCATCGGCGCCTACCAGAGGGCACAGGCCACCGGCGCTCCGCTCGGCCTGGCCGGTGTCAATCCTGACCAGATGCGCGTCTTCACCGTCGTGGGACTCGACCAGGTCTTCACGTTCCACCCCAGCACCGAGGCGGCCGTCGCGTCCTTGCGGAAGTGACCTGGCCACCCGCTCCGGCTCCCTCGTCCGGGCGGCGACGGACGTACCGTCAGTGCCCGACAGGGGCCGAGTCAGCCGGCACACACACGTCCGGCTGACACAGGACGAGGGGACGCCCCGGTCGGTCGGAGCGGTGGGGGAGGGGCTGGGGGCCGAACGGACCGGCCGCCACCGAGCTAGCCCCGTACTTCGCGGGTCACTGATTCGTATGGTGTGACCGGCCCGA
>NZ_JAHWZY010000062.1:0-19946 GCF_041380215.1 Streptomyces pimonensis | reverse complement strand
AGGGCGATCAGTGCCCCGTCGGCACCGAGTGCGGCGTCGCACAGCCGCGTGAGATCACGGCTGGGTGCCTTGATGCCTCGCTCGACCTTGCTGAGCTGCGCCTTGCTGTAGTGCACGAGACCGGACAGGTCCGTAAGGCTTAGTCCGGCCTCCAGACGCCGCTTCCTCAGTTCTTCACCGAACGGGGTGGACGGATGTGGCACGGGAACCTCCCAAACCCGGTCGTCCGGGCTGAGGCGGTACTGCACGGAAGAATGCGGCACCAACTCCCGGACGGACAAGGCGATCGAAGCTGTTTCCCGTTTCCTTCTCCGACGGCGCAGCGCGGCAAGCCTCGTCAGCAAATTCCGATCACACTGCCCATTTGACGGCGGACCTCTCACACGCACTGGGCGCACCGACGCGGCTCCACCGGCGTGAGGCTCCGTACCGGTGGAGGCGCTACGTACTACGTGGAGGCGTGACGCGCCAGAGTTCCGGTGCCGAACCGACGTGGGGCCGTGACGCTCACCTGACGCTCCGTATGTCCGACGGCCCTCGACCAAGCTTCAAAACCCGCTCTGACCTGCTGCTTTGACGTCTGTGTCCAGGCCGGCATCCTTCCGACGACGCCGCATGTGGATTGCGTAGCGATTTTGGAACCTGCGACGAAGGGCGTCTGACCTGCGGTTTTCTGACTCAGACGTTGGCTCGGCCTGTGTTCCTTCATACAGCGGGTCGAGCGGACGGTTCACAGCTCGCGGTGACCGAGTCGACGCGGCTCGGCTGGAAGGCGTGTTCCGGAAACCGGCTCGCGCCCGGGTTGAGGTTCCCCCGAGATGCGGAGTGTGTTGACAGAGGGTCAGGTGGTTCTCATGAGAGGAACATCGGCCATGGCCGCCCCCAGAAAGTACTCGCTGGAGTTGCGTGAGCGTGCGGTGCGGATGTACCGGGCCTCCGAACCGAAGCCGCAGATCAAGAAGCTGGCCATCGATCTCGGTGTGCATCCCGGGGCCCTGCGCGGCTGGATCCGGCAGGCCGAGGCCGATGCCGACGAGCGCGACGACCGGCTCACCACCGACGAGCGGGCCGAGCTCGCGGCCCTGCGCAAGGAGAACGCCCAGCTCAAGCGGGCCAACGAGATCCTCAAGGCCGCGGCGAGTTTCTTCGCGGCCGGGCTCGACCGGCCACACACGCGCTCGTAGCGTTCATCGACGAGCACCAAGGCCGCTTCGGCGGGGTCGAGCCGATCTGCAGGACACTCACCGAGCACGACTGCAAGATCGCCCCTTCCACCTACTATGCCCACAAGAATCGCCTGGCCGCCCCGTCCGCCCGTACCGTGCGGGACACGGAACTCAAGGAGCTGATCCGGCAGGTCCACACCGACAACTACCGTGTCTACGGGGCCCGGAAGATCTGGCGGGAGCTGAACCGGCAGGGTCACGCGGTGGCCCGTTGTACCGTCGAACGGCTGACGCGCGAGCTGGGCATCGCCGGCGCCGTCCGCGGCAAGGAAATCATCACCACGATTCCGGACCGGCAGGCCGAGCGGGCACCGGACCGGGTGGACCGCGACGTCGTCGCCGACGCGCCGAACCGCTGCTGGGTCGCGGATTTCACACACGTCGCGACCTGGACCGGGGTGGTCTACGTCGCCTTCGTCGTGGACACCTTCTCCCGCCGCATCGTGGGCTGGTCCGCCGCGACGACGAGTGGGCCTTGTCCGCGGCGACCGCGCCAGGCCGGGGGCCGGGGGCGTCCGACGGGCAGACGGAACCGCACCTTGTGCAGCACGGGGACGAACGAGGGCTGCCGGCGGCCGGGCCCGCGGTCGGCACGACCACCAACGGGCGGCGCCTGCGGTCCGGGCCTCGGGGGGATCAACCACCGGTCGCCTCGTGGGCGGGTGATGGCACGACCGACAGGTGATCAGGCCGGTGGCCGTGCGAGTACGGTGGAGTGGCCTGTCCGGATGGACCTGGGGGAATCCATGACGTTCGAGCAAGAATGGGCCGAACTGCGTGCGGTGGCGGCGGCCAAGCGGACTGCCATGCAGATCAACAGCGTTCCGGCCGAAGGCGGCGGAGGTGGTGGCGGGAAGGACCTGGTGGTCAATCGGGACGATCTCGGCGCCATCGGCAACGACGCGTACGACCTGCTGGGACGGCTGGCGAAGGAGGGCGACATCGCCCGTTCCTCCACGTTCGACGCGGCGACGGCGCTGACCAACGGGAACTTCGTGAGCGGTTCGGCCGTGCTGAAGGTGCATGACTTCTGGCAGACCCACCTGAAGACACTGCTGGACGCCTGTGCGCAGATCTCGAACCACCTCGATTACAGCAAGGCCCGGCACGCCAAGGACGAGGCGAAGGTCGAGGGGGAGCTGACGCGGGTGTCCGTGCTCACGGAGTACATGAAGTAGGGCTCGGGGGAGCGCGCAACATGCTGGAGTACCAGGACATTATCGACGCCCCGGTGGCGAAACTGAAGGCCGCCGCCGACGACTGGTCGGAAATGGCGGGGAAGCTGGACAAGCTCGCCACCGACGCCGTCGACGGGATGAAGACCAAGGCGGACAAGGCAGCCTGGGAGGGTGTCAACGCAGGGGTCACCAAGGCGTTCATCGGCAAGACGGCCAAGGAGTTCGCGGACGCCGCGGCCGAGGCCAAGGGTGTGAAGCGGATCCTGGAAGAGGGCTACGCGGCCATCAAGAAGGCCAGGGACGACCTGGTCGACATCCGGGACCACGAGGGGCCCGCGGCCGGTATCCGCGTGGACGGCAACGGCAAGGTCACGGCGCGGAACCCGTTGTCCCAGAACCAGGCGGCGCGGCACGACCCCGACTACGGGGAGCTCCTGCGGGAGGAGAGACGGAACATCGAGTCGTGGCAGAAGCGGATCGACCTCATCGTCGACAACTGCAACGACACCGACCTCGCCCTCAAGAACACCCTCGAGGCCAACGTCACCGACCGCAAGGACTTCAGCGCTCCGACGTACACGAAGCTGGACCAGGAGGAGGCCGCCCGCGCCGCCGCCCTGACGGCCAAGGGCCAAGACATCACACACAAGGAACTCCAGCAGCTCAACGAGCTGCTGAAGGACAACAGCTCGTCGGTGGAGTTCTCCAGGAACTTCTACGAGAAGCTCGGCCCCGAGAAGTCGCTGGCGTTCTTCGGCCAGCTCTCCACGGACACGTACGAGTACGGCAAGGTCGACGCGGAGCGCCTCAAGGACGTCCAGGAGCTCCAGAAGAACCTCGGCCTCAACCTGGCCACCGCCTCCCACGACAAGGCGTTCACCGACAAGTGGGGTCCGGAGTTCCGCAAGTTGGGTACGGAGCACATTCCGCTGGCCAAGCACGACTACGGCGGGCCGTTCGGGTACCAGCTGCTCGGCGGGATCATGCGGTACGGGAACTACGACGCGAAGTTCCTCAACCCGATCGCCGAGCACGTGGCACAGCTGCACCAGAAGGACCCGGGCATGTTCGCCGGCAACAAGACGGCGCACAGTCCGCTCAGGAACCCGTTCAACCCCTCCGGCGTGAACGGGGCCGGCTACGACCCGGCCACCGCCATGCTGGAAGCGCTCGGCAACAGCCCGGAAGCGGCGAAGAAGTTCTTCGCCGACCCCCCGACCGCCTACAACGAGGACGGCACGGTCGACCGCGGTGCCACGGCCGACCTCGGCAAGGACGGGGACGGCGAGGCGATCGACAACTACCTCGACTTCTTCGGCAACGAGAAGTGGGAGTCCTTCGCCGACGTCAACTCGCTCGACCAGAGGGAGCTCAGGGCGTCGCTCGACCAGATGCCCGACGCCCTCGGCCACGCCCTGGAGGCGGCGACCCTCGGCTACCCGGCCGGGCACCCGGACGCCGGCGTGGTGCGGGACGCGGACAACGCCGCGGTCATGCAGCAGGTCATGGAGAAGTACGGCGCGGACCCGGCTCTGCTCAAGAAGCACGAGGTGATGGCCGACAGCCTGGGCGTCATGGGCGCCGGCTACATCGACGACATCAACTGGGCGTTGACCAAGAACGATCCGGACAGCGTGTTCGCACCGGGCAGGAACCCGGAGGGGCACATCGACTTCGCGGACACCGCGGACGGGAACGGGCGGAGCGTCGTCCGGGGCTTCCTCAGCACCCTGGGCCAGCACCCGGACGCCTACGCGACGGTCTCGGCCGCGGAGCAGGTCTACACCCGCAGCGTGCTGGAAGGGACCGTGGGCCCGGACGGAAGGATCAGCGAGGGAGCTGCCAGGGCGACCGTACGCGTGGGCGCCGAGGTGCAGGGCATGCTCGATCAGTCCCGGGCCGACCAGGTGGAGGCGACGAACCTCAAGACCCACGAGGACTACGAGAAGGCGGTCGCCGAGCGGGCGGGCTGGATCGAGTTCGGGGCCACGGCGGGCATCGCGGCGGGCGTCGCCTTCCTGCCCGCGACCGCGGCCGTGGGTACGGCGGCGGTGCTCGTCCCGCTGGCGACCGACACCCTCAGTGGCGCTGCCGAACAGGTCGTAGGACAGTTGATCGGCGATATCTCGGACAAATCGGTGGGGGAGCACAAGGGGAAGGTGGAGGACCTCACCGATGATGAGAAAGACAAGATTTACTTCGCCGGTGAGAGCATGGCCGAGGCCCCGATGGAGGAGTTCCTGCGGCAACACGGTGTGGGCAAGGACAGCGTGTTCAAGCAAGACCTACGCGAATCGATGCTGATCGGCTACGGGGTCGGCAACGACCGGGAGAACCAGCAGGGGAACGACCCGGAGACCGGCTGAGGACGACGGACGGCCGAGAATACGTAAGGATGCGGACAGTGATCAGTCGTAGGTCGGTACGCAGGGGACTCCTCGCTGCGGCCGTGGTCGGCTCGTTGTTTCTCGGGGCCACGGGTTGCGGAGGGGACGGAGAGGTGGGCGAAACTCCGAAGACTCCGAAGGATTACAAGGTCGTTGCGGGGACACGACTCTGTGGTGGCAAGGCTATGTCCGCCGACGCGTCCAAGGCACTGAAGGTGATCACGGGGTCGTCGCGGTTCGAGGCGTCGGCAGAGGAGTACACCGTCGCGCAGGCCGCGGCGGACCTTGTCGACGCGTTCTTGGATCCCAGGGTGTATCGCGGGGACGTCTGCCGTGTCTACACGCCCATCGACACGCCGGATTTCGATCTCAGAATCACCTGGGACCTGGAAGACAGCGCCCCGACGGGCGCCTCGGCCCCGGAGTTCACCGTGCTGAAGATGGGGGAGCGGGCCGTGGCGGCGGCGGACAAGGCGTACGTCTTTTTCGCTTGTAGAAGCGACAAGTTGGCCGGCTCGTCGAGCGCGGCCCACATTGTCATCGGCGTGGAGCATCGGGATGTGTGGACGGAGCCCGAGGGTGACGTCGAAGCGTTGAAGGACGCCTACGCGACCGTGGCCCACTCCGTCTCGCTGGCCATGGCCAAGGAACTGCGCTGTGAGGAGAACGGCGGGCTCCCCGCGCGGGCCGTGCTGGATCCCGCGTAGCCGCCGGCGTATGAGGAAAGGGTCATCATCAGGTGGCCCTCCCTGTCCGGAGGAGGGGCCGTCTGCCGTATGCGGTGCGCCGCGGACGGGCGGTGCACGGACTTCGTCTCCAGGGAGGCTCCGGCCTTGCGCCCGCCCACGGTTCCGACCCGGCCAGGCTCTCCGTACCGAACGGTGCGAAGGAGCCCTCTCCGGCGAGGACCCGGGCGAGATCTGCGTACCGGTCGCTCACTCCCTCGCCGGCCGGGCCGTGGCGACACTGTTGATGGGAAGGCGCAGCCCCACGCGCATGGCCATGAGACGTGAGGCTCGTTCGACGCTCAGGGTCTTGGGGCGCGTCAGGGCGCTCGGAGCACCGCTTCCGACCTGGGGTTCTGTAGTTTCCCCGACGTTCGACGACAGGGGCCGGGCGCGCGCGTGCCTGGTCCTCACATGCTGTCCGGCTTGCGCATGATCAGGCCGGAACCGGGCGTGGACGCGGACCGGACCATGTGCGTCGGCAGCTCCACGCCCCTCGGACGGTGCCCTTCCTCCGGCGTGGGAGCGGGGCGCCCCGAGCCGGAGGGACGGGCTGTCGGCCATGGCGCTCGAACGAGCTGGACGGCGCGCTCGGCATCTCCTGCTCGGCTCGCTCGCCGCGTTCTTCTTCCGGTTCCACCGCCCCGGCGCGGCGGGCATGCTCGACACCCCCTGTCCCCGCCGGGTCCGTCCGACGGCCTGAGCACGCGGGGCACGTCCCCCGCGTACAGCCGCCCCGCCGCTTCTTCCGCACGGAGGCACCCCCCGCCCCCCTCGCGGGCGTCCCCGGAAGGAACGCGGGCGGTTCCAGGGTCACCCGGCCCGTACGGCCGTCGACTCCGGCTCGTCACCCCGGCCGCTTTGCTGGTTCAGCACGCGCAGCGCGTCCGCGGAGGTCGCGTCGTTGGGGGTGTAGATCTCGACGCGGTGGTCGGGGCTGTCGGGCTGGAGCCACACCTGGTAGTCCACGCTCACCGCCCCGACGGTGGGGTGCTGCAGGTGCATGGTCCCCGTCGTGCAGTCGGAGACGTCCCCCGTCGCCCACATCGTGCCGAAGTCCGGGCTGCTCATCAGGAGTTCGCCGATCAGTCCGGCGAGCCGGGCGTCCGTGGGGTAGCGGCCCGCGGTGAGGCGCAGATAGGCGACGTGGACCGTGGCGAGATCCGGCCAGTTGCGGTACATGTCGCGGGTGTGCGGGTCGAGGAAGAACATCCTGGGGATCGACGGACGCCCCTCCGGATCTCGTGGCGCCTCGAAGGGGATGTGCTCGGCGACCAGCGCGTGCCCGGTGCGGTTCCACGCGAGGACGTCGCCGCGCCTGCCGAGCACCACCGCGGGCGTGGTCTCGCCCAGTGACTTCAGGAGGGTCAGTACCCGCGGGTGGGGCTCCTCGCGGGGCGGTTCTCCCAGACCGGGCCTCACCGACTGCCGGGCGAGGTTGTGCAGGTGGACGGTCTCCACCTGGTCGAGCCGGAGCACCCGGGCGAGCGCGTCGAGCACCTGCTCGGAGGCGGTCTCGGCCTGCCCCTGCTCCAGACGCGTGTAGTACCCCGCGCTCACTCCCGCGAGTTGGGCGAGCTCTTCCCGTCTGAGACCGGGGACCCGGCGGGAGGTTCCGTAGGTCAGCAGGCCGATCTCGGCCGGAGTGACCCGGTCACGACGGCTCTTCAGGAACGTTCCGAGGCTCTCCATGTGGACGAGCGTAGGGCGCTCGCCCGGTCCGCGGGTGTACCTGTCGGGTGTACCCACACCATGGGGATGGTTGTCGGTCACACCGTGCCCGAGTGTCGGCACCATGACTCAGCAGCATGTGAACGACGCACCCGGACCGCGGGCCTGGCTCGGGCTCGTGGTGGTCCTCGGCCCGGTCCTCCTCGTCTCCATGGACGGGTCGATCCTGTTCCTGGCGATGCCCCGGATCAGTCAGGACCTCTCGCCCACCGCCGACCAGGCGCTGTGGATCCTGGACGTCTACGGCTTCGCCGTCGGCTCCCTGCTGGTCGCCTTCGGCAGCATCGGCGACCGCTACGGCCGGGCCAACGGCACCTCGACAATCCGCTGATCGACTTCTCCCTCTTCCGCGACCGGGTCTTCACCATCGCCGTCATCACGGGCCTGCTGCCCCTGGCCGCATGGTCGGCGACGGCGTACCTGTCCGGCATCTACCTCCAGTCCGTACTGGACCTGAGCGTCCTGCACGCGGCGCTCCTGGCCCTCCCGGGCGCGGCGGCCCTCACCGTCTCCTGCGTCGTCACACCGGCCGTCGTCGAACGCATCGGCAAGCGGTCCGCACTCCTCATCTGCCACTTCTCCATCGCGGGAGGCCTGTTGCTGCTGCTCCCCACCACGGTCACCGGCGGGATCGGTTGGTACGTCGCCTCGACGGTGATCGCCGGCCTGGGATACGGCATCTCCTTCGCCGTCGTCGCGGACACCGCCGTCGTCGCGGACACCGCGGTCGGCGCGGTCCCCGCGGAGCGGGCGGGTTCGGCCGGCGCGATCGCCGAGACCAGCAACGAGATCGGCAACGCCCTCGGCATCGCGATCCTCGGCTCGCTCGCCGCGCTGCTCTTCCGCCTCCAGGGCCCGGACCTCGCCCCCACCCTCGACGAGACCCTCCAACTGCCCTCCCTGCTCCCCTCCGTGATCCAGGACGCGAAGTCCGCGTTCGTCACCGGACTGCACGTCGTCGTGGTCGCGGCGAGCCTTCTGCACGCCGCCCTCGGAACACTCGCCCTGCGCCGGCTCCCCGCGTCGGCGCAGGAGGAGCAGACTACCGAGGTCCGCGAGGAGCTCGCCGAGGAGCGCATGGCGAGCAGGCCGTAGCGGGACGGGGCCGACGAGAGGGGCCGACGACGCGTCGCCGCCGGGACGGGCCGGCCGGATCCGGTTCGGAAGGCCCGTCCTCGTCAGCGGGGCCGCCCCACGCGCCCCGGCCGTCGTCATGTCCAAGTGCGGGCCCTCGCCGGTCCCCTGGCCGGACAGGCCCTCCCCGGCCAGGGCAAGCACCTCGCACCCGTGCGGAGCAGAGCCTCCACCGGTCCCGGAGCGGTTCAGTTCACCGACTGGAACGAGAACCCCCGCCCCTTCATCTGACCAGGACCGCCGAGATCCTCGAACGCCTCGCCGGACATCTGAACCGGATCAAAGACTCATGCCACCAGCCCGTGCCCGGGGAGTCCGCCGGCTTGACCGGGTGCACCCTGTGGTGGGACAGCACCGGAAGGTTCAGGCCGGCGGCCCGGGCACTGTGTCGCCGGTGACGAAACACCCTGGTCCTGCCGGGGCGTCCGGCCTGCCGAGGGCGAGGAGCCGCCGCAGCCCTCGGTGCCCGTGCGGCCTGCGCCGGGTGGAGGGCCGGTCAGGCCGGCGGGAGGAAGCGGACGGCGAGCAGGGCCCGGTCGTCGGGGAACGCCGCCTCGGGCTGGTGGTGCAGGAACCGGTCGCACAGCTCGGTGATGGTCAGGCCGCTGGTGGTACGGGCGCACGCGGTCAGCCGTTCCATTCCTATGGCGAGGTCTTCGCGCCGGCGTTCGATCAGCCCGTCGGTGTACAGCAGCAGGGTGTCCTCCTCGGTCACGGTGGTGTCGACCTGTCGGTAGCGGACGTCCCGGACGGGTCCGAGAGGGGGTGAGACGACACGGTCCAGGTAATCGCTGGTGCCGTCGGCGTGGATGAGCAGCGGCGGCGGATGGCCCGCCCTTGAGTAGGCCAGGGCGCGTGTCCGGCGGTTGAAGACCAGGTAGCAGGCGGTGGCCATGAGGTCCGAATGGTAGCGGCCCAGGAAGGTGTTGAGTTCGTCCAGGACAGCGGTGGGGTCGGTGCCGCAGCGCGGCACGATGTTGCGCAGCGCTGCGGTGATCTGTGCCATGACGGTCGCCTCGTGCAGGCCGTGGCCGGCGACGTCGCCGATGCTCAGGCCGATGTGATCGGCGTCCACGTCGTAGACGTCGTACCAGTCGCCGCCGACCGAGAGCAGGTCACTGCCCGGGGCGTAGCAGGTGGCCGTCTCCAGACCGGGGAGGCGCGGCAGCTGGGGCAGCAGACTGAGCTGCAGGCGTTCGGCGACCCGGTGCTCGTGCTCGTGCAGCCCCGCCCGGCGCAGGGCCTGGGCGATCTGCTGGGTCACCGCCGTCACGTGCTCGGGAGCGGTGGAGCTGTGCGAGCCGTACACGATCAGCATGCCCAGCCGGACGCCGTCCGCTTCCAGCGACAGCGCGAGCGGAACCGCGTCCGAGGCTCCCTCGGGGGACGAGCCGTCCGGGGGAGACGGCCGGTCCAGGTCGGTCCAGCCCTCCACGTCGGCCGGAGGACCGTTGTCCTTCGGCTGCAGAGGGGGCACCAGCCGAGCCGAGTGCAGATAGAGCTCCGCCGCGGTGGCCCCCAGGGCGGCCGGCGCCACCTCGCTGACGACTCGGGAAACCTCCGCGAGGGTGATCGCGCCGGCCAGGGCGGCGGTCAGGTCGTACAGGTGCTGCAACTGGGCACGGGCGGCCTGTTCGGCGCTCAGCAGCCGAGCCCGGTCCACTTCGGTGACCCGGCGGAAGGCGACTTCCCGGTTCAGCGCTTCCACCTGCTGGCTGAGCACGACGAACTGGTCGGACCTCCCGGTCTCGACGAGATGCAGTTGCAGAGCCGGCTGGGGGCCGTCCCACCAGGTGGCCCGCGCCCCGTGACAGCGCAGGCGTCGCATGCGGCCGTCGGCGTCCTTGATGACCAGCGCGCCGGGCAGGGGGTTGCCGCTGCGCAGCCACACGGTCAGCTGCCGGCGCAGCCCCGATGTGTCGTCGGGCCGTAGATCGAACACGCTGGCGCCCGGGCGCAGCCGGTCGTCACAGCGGACGGCCGCCGGGTTGGCGGCCAGCACGCGGCCGTCGGCCCCGCAGAGCAGCACCGGATGGGGCAGCGGTTTGGTGATGGCCCGGAAGAGGCCAAGGCTCATGGAGCCACAGCCGGGTCACCGAAGTACTCACGGCCGCTCACCGCCTCGATGTCCAGGTCGGGTACCAGGTGCACCACCACGCGGCAGCCCGCGTCGCCGCGTGCGATGGTCTCCTCCAGCTCCACCCGCGCATAGCCCAGATTGCGGGCGGCGACGGTGCCGAAGACGTTGGACGTCATCATGCACATCGACTCCCGGCCCACCACCTTCTCGGCGAACGGGCAGACCCGGTTGCCCAGCACGATCCTCTTCTCGTCGTGCTCGATGACGTGGAAGTCACCGTTGATGCGGCGCTTGAGGTCCACGAGCGCCTGGGCGACCTGCTCACCTGTGAGCCGGTCGGTTCCCAGCGCCTTGAGGTACATCTCGTCGATCTGCGTGCCGACGGCCTGCCCCACGAGGCTGACGTAGCCGGACGCCTCCTCCAGGCCGATCACCGACTCCAGTGACGTCGCCAGCTCACGCACCAGAGTCCGCAGGAACACATCACGGTCCAGTGGGATCTCCACGTCCGAGACCTGTTCCATGCCGGCTCCCTCACCCTCGGGCCACGGTGGCAGCGCGACCGGCGCGGCCTCGTTCCGTGTGACGGGATCCGATTCTGCCAGCCTCCCCCGGCCCGCCACCACCAGCCCCGTCGACCTTCCGGCGGACGACCCTTCACAGGATCTCCCGGTCACCCGGTGGACACGGAGGGTTCACCGGGCAGGCATGGGCAACCCGACGGGCGGCCGGCCCGGGTTGCGCACAGCGCCGGTCGGTGGCGGCGCAGGGCGACCAGGCTGGAGGAACCTCGTGAACGGCGGACCGACCATCTCGTCCTGCGAGTCGCGTTTCCCCGCGGTCACGGCGAGCATCACGGCCGCCCGGCACTGGGCCCGCGACTGCATGGAGGGTTTCGGCGGCCCGCTGAGCCGGCACCGGGTGATCCAGACCGCCGAACTGCTCGTCTCGGAACTGATCACCAACGCCATCCGGCACGGCTCCGGCCCGCCCCTGATCCGGCTCACCTGGAACAGCCGGCTGCTGCGCATCGCGGTCAGCGATCACAGCGACCGCTGGCCGAGCGTCCGTGCCACCAGGAACACCGAGCCCGGCGGCTTCGGTATGCAGCTGCTCGAACGACTCGCCCAACGCTGGGGAGTCACCCCGGGCCACCCCGGCAAAACGGTCTGGGCCGAACTCGGCCCCGACCCCTGAGCGCGCCCTGCCTTCCAGGCGTGGGGCAGCATCGTCGCCCCTACGGGAGGGCTCCGGCCCGGGGCGCTCCCGGCGTACTTCGCGCACGGTGCCGACAGCGCCCGGGTTCTGCTGGGCGCCAGGCGGGCCGGCACCGAGGCGCACCGGGAGGCCGGCCACCACGACAAGGGGTACCGGATCCTCGCCGGCACACCGGTCGTACGGCTCACCCACGGAAGGCGGTGCCGTCCTCACCGGTCCCTGTCCCGGCCACCGGTGTGATCCGGTCGATCCCGGGTACCCGTGGTGGTGCCCCGACCTCTTCCGGAGAAGAGATCACACAGGCGATGGATCACCCCACCCCACTCCCCGGGTAACGTCAAGGTATGAGTCATCCGCACCCCGAGCTGAAAGCCGCCCCGCCGCTGCCCGACGGAGGGCTGAGGATCACCGCCCTGGGCGGCCTCGGTGAGATCGGCCGCAACATGACCGTCTTCGAGCACGCGGGCAAGCTGCTCATCGTCGACTGCGGCGTACTGTTCCCCGAGGAGACCCAGCCCGGCGTGGACGTGATCCTGCCGGACTTCACCTCGATCCGGGACCGGCTGGACGATGTCGTGGCCGTGGTGCTCACCCACGGCCACGAGGACCACATCGGCGGCGTGCCGTACCTGTTGCGCGAGCGCAGGGACATCCCGGTCGTCGGCTCCAAGCTGACGCTGGCGTTCCTGGAGGCCAAGCTCAAGGAGCACGGCATCCGGCCCCGCACGGTGCGGGTGCGGGAGGGCGACCGGCGCGGCTTCGGTCCCTTCGACTGCGAGTTCGTGGCGGTCAACCACTCCATCCCGGACAGCCTCGCGGTCGCGATCCGCACCGGTGCCGGGATGGTGCTGCACACCGGCGACTTCAAGATGGACCAGTTCCCCCTCGACGACCGCATCACCGATCTGCGCGCCTTCGCCCGCCTCGGCGAGGAGGGCGTGGACCTGTTCCTCACCGACTCCACCAACGCCGAGGTGCCCGGCTTCACCACCTCCGAGCGTGAGCTGAACCCGGCGATCGAGCAGGTGATGCGCACCGCGCCGCGCCGGGTCATCGTCTCCAGCTTCGCCAGCCACGTGCACCGCATCCAGCAGGTCCTGGACGCCGCCCACCAGCACGGCCGCAAGGTCGCCTTCGTCGGCCGGTCGATGGTGCGCAACATGGGCATCGCCCGCGACCTGGGCTATCTGAAGGTCCCCTCCGGTCTGGTCGTGAGCACGAAGGAGCTGGAGAAGCTCCCGGACCACAAGATCACTCTGGTGTGCACCGGCTCCCAGGGCGAACCGATGGCCGCGCTGTCGCGGATGGCCAACCGCGACCACCAGATCCGCATCGGCGAGGGCGACACCGTCCTGCTCGCCAGCTCCCTCATCCCCGGCAACGAGAACGCCATCTACCGGGTGATCAACGGACTCATCCGGTGGGGCGCCCACGTCGTCCACAAGGGCAACGCCAAGGTGCACGTCTCCGGGCACGCCAGCGCCGGCGAACTCGTCTACTGCTACAACATCGTCAAACCCCGCAACGTCATGCCCGTGCACGGCGAATGGCGTCACCTGCGGGCCAACGCGGACCTGGCGATCCGTACCGGCGTGGACCCCGACCGGGTCGTCATCGCCGAGGACGGCGTCGTCGTCGACCTCGTCGACGGCCGCGCGTCCATCAGCGGCAAGGTCCCCGCGGGCAACGTCTACGTGGACGGCATGGAGGTCGGCGGCGCCACCGAGGCGTCCCTCAAGGACCGCCTCACCCTCGCCGAGGAGGGCGTCGTCACCGTCGTGGCCCTCGTGGACGCCGACACCGGTGCGCTGACCGAGCCTCCCGACTTCCTGGCCCGCGGCTTCGTGCACGACGAGACCACCTTCGAGCCGGTCGTCCCCGTCATCGAGAAGACCCTGGCCCGGGCGGCGGAGGAAGGCGTCGGGGACGCGCACCAGCTCGAACAGCTCCTCGCCCGCGCCGTGGCGAACTGGGCGTTCCGCACCCACCGCCGCAAGCCCCTCGTCATCCCCGTCATCATCGACGCCTGAGCCACAGCCCGGCAGCAGGACCGATCCCACCGGCCGGCTTCCGTGACGCCGAAAGGCGCACGGACGAGCCCGCGCCGCGAAGGGACCGACCGACTCCGGGCCCCGCCGGGGAGCCTCGGCCCTCCGGCGTCGCGGCGCCGGGCCCGGACGCCGACGTCCGGGCCCGGCGACACGCCCACGCCTCCGGTGCCGGTCACCGCGCCCTTGTCGGGAGCGTCGACGGTGCCGGCCTCGGCAGTGGCGTCGTACGCGCGCATCCGCGTCGTGCGGACCTGCCGCCCTGCCGCCCTGCCGCCCGCGGACCGGCCGGCGGTGCGCCGGACCGGACGGTGACCGGATCCCCTCGTCGGCGCCTCCGACGGGCACCCCCGGGCTCGATGACACCACCCAGGTCATCGGCTTCGACAGGGGACGACAGTCATGCCGGGCCCGGAAGCCGGCGGCCCCTTGCGGGACCGCGAAGAACATGACCGTGAGAGTCCTTCTGCGGCCCGGGGCGGGGCGCTGCCGGGCTCGGCGCTCGGGGTCACGCGGAGGGCGCGTCTTCCCGAACGGCCCTTCGACGGTCACCGGAGGGGCCCGCGGGAACTCTTCGGCTCAGTCCCGCCGATCCGCCTGTGCCCTTGCGGTGAGGCGGGTCCAGCCCGCCGGCGGAGCCAGGAGCGTGCGGACGTGAGGTTTTCGCCTCCGGAGCCGTACGGTCCCCCGGTAGTCACGCAGGGCGAGGTAGCCGAGGTGCTCGAGAGCCTGGACCGCGAATCCGTTCGCCGGGCACATCTCCCTCCCCTTCCCGAAGGGAAGGTAGGACCGCTTCTGATCGCGCGTCGGTCTCTCCCAACGCGTGGGACGGAAGTCCAGTGGCCGGTCCCACACGGTCGCCGCCCGGTGGAGCGCGTGGGTGCCGATCAGGATGTGCTCGCCCGCCCGCACCGGAACGCCGGCTATCTCGTGATCAGTGGCGGCCACCCTGGCCAGCCGCCATGCCGTCGGACAGAGACGTAGCGCCTCCTTGACCAGCGGACGGACGTGTTCCGGTCGTAACGCCGGATCGTTGTACCCGTGCTGAACGCCGAGCAGCACCACCCATTCGAGGGTCACGCCGGTGAAGCCGACGGTGGCGAGGACGAGCCGCTGCAGCAGCTGCGCGCGATCCGCGAGGGAGAGCCCCCCGGGCAGGCGCATCACCAGGTCGACGAGGTCCTGGGCGTCGGCACGCTGTGCGGGCAGCCGTGCCAGCTGCTCGGCGAATCCGGCCCGGATGCCGGGCACGGAGCGGTGGGCGCGCCTCACCGCGTGACCGACGATGTCGTCGGCGACGATGCTCGAGGTCAGGTAGGCGTCGACGAGCGAGTTGATGTCGCTGTGCCGCTGGTGTGCTATCACCGGCGCGAAGTACCGCCGAACCACTTGGACCCCCCAGCGCTGGTGCCGCAGGCGGCCGCGTCCGTCACCCGCCTCGCGGAGGGCGGAGTCGACGTCGAACGACGAGCGAAGATCGTGACGGGCCAGGATGCCGAGCAGTCCGTGTGACGCCTCCGCTCGTAGCGTCCGGGGCAGAGGCGTCGGTCCCAGACGGAAGAACCCGGACTGCGGCGCGTACTTGTCGGCCGAATCGACCAGCACGTCCCGGGCCGCTTCCGCATCGGCGACGAACAGGGTCCCGAAGCGGAGCCTGAACGGGCCGTGGGCGTCCGCCGCCAGGCTCTCCCACCTTCGAAGGTGATGCCAAAGGCTCTGCCTGTCCAGGAACACGAAGTCCTCCGCAATCCGGGGGGAAGGGGCGCGCGGCTGCGGCTGCGCACCCCTCCCCGTACGACGGGACGTCTACGCTTCGCGTCCGTACCTGTCGCCGTACGCGTCGTGGCGAGCGCGCATCTCACCGATGAGTACCTGAGCACACCTCGTGACCCACGCCATTGCCGTCCTCCTGTGACGCAGCGCTTCGCGTCAGTCCTGCTGCCCGTATCCGATGAAGTAGCCGTGCCAGCGTGCGCGCATCTCACCGCTGAACGCACGAAGGCCGGTGGTGATCCAGGACATGATGGTGCTCCTCCCGATCGGTGATCCCCGCTGTCCGGCCGGCTTGCGCCTCTCGGCCCGCCACCGTACGTCACAGCGCGCGATCAGCCCGGTGACATGAACTCGGTCGGCCGGAGCCCACCGCTTGCGCCATGACGCTACACACCCGGCGGAACCGGGTGAACCGGTGAAACCGGCCAGAGCGGCGGCGTCGAGGGGCGTGCCGGAGCGTGGACGCTCGCGCGCCGGATTGTGCACCCTGCGCTTGTGCGTGCGCCCCTGCGGCGGTGCTCGAACAGTTCCAGACTGTCCCGACCGCAGACATGCTCCGGTACACCGATGGCGAAGGTGTGCCCGATTCCGGGCAGGCCATGGATCCGGCATCTCCCTGGAGACGGCATCCGCCGGTCATGGAGAGGGCCGGCCACGCGACGAAGGGACACACAGATGTACAGGCGATTACCGTCAAGAAGAGCTGCGACCGGAAGCGGGCCGCGCGGACGCGCACTGCACGGCACCGGCTTCGTAGCCGTCATGGCCCTGGCCGTGGGAGCGGTTCTCACGGGCCCGGCCACCGTCGCCCAGGCGCGGGAGACGGCGCCGGGCAGTCCCGGCGTCCCGCAAGCGCCCGCTGTGGTGTTCGAAGAGGACTTCGAGCACGAGCAGGACGCTGTCCCTCGGCTGATCACCGATTACACCGGAGGACCCCCGCTTTCCCAGACGTACACCGCCGACCCGGCGTGGCTGACCGGATGCAACGGGTGGATCGTCTCTCCCCTCAACCCCGACAGCGGCCCGCCCGGAAGCGGTTGCGGCCCGTTCTGGGGGCCGCTGGAGTCCATGGCAAGCGCACTCGGGCAGTGGTCCGGTGAGGACCCGGCCACCAACCACGCCGTCGCTGCCTACACCGAGGGCGATCCGGGGGCCGGCAAGGTCGAGCTGGAGACGGTGAGGCCCATCCCGCTCGAGGGGGAGAACCGGTTCCTGACCTTCTCGGTCGACGCGGCCGCACGCAACTGCTTCGCCGCGCACCCACTGCTGGAGTTCCACCTGCTCGACGGCGGCACCGCGATCCCGACGTTCACCACGCCGATCAACCCCTGCACCGACCCGGACCACGTCATCAACGGCACCTCGGTGGGCACCTACGCCGGGAACAGCGCCGTGCTGTTCTCCGGCCCCTCAGCGGGTATCCGGCTGATCAACGCGCAGGCCAGTGGCGCAGGCAACGACGGGGCCTTCGACAACGTCCGGCTCCTGGACGCCACCCCCCAGCTCGACATCGCCTTCAGCCCCGCGTCCCTGCCCGCCGGAGCGGACAGCACCCTCACCCTCACCGTCACCAACACCAGCGAGAAGGCAGCCAAGAACGGCTGGTCGTTCACCGAGCGGCTGCCCCCCGGCCTGGTGGTGTCCGACCCGTCCACCGCCACGACCACCTGCGGTGCCGGCACCGTCACCATCTCCCCGGACAACGACAGGCTCACCGCCACCGGAAACCTCGCGGCCGGGCAGGACGCCTGCACCGTCCAGGTCGAAGTGACCTCGGCCCGCGGCGCCTCGTACACCCTCTGCGCGGCAGCCACCACCGAACGCGTCGGCATCAAAGCGCCGGGCTGCGCCACCGTCACCTTCGGTTCTCTGCTGATGGACGCGCACGCGTACAGCGCCGAGGTCGACGCCGTCATCGACGCGGTGCCGCCCATCGCGCCGTCCGACGTCACCTGCACGCAGGAACCGGGGACCGACACCGCCGATCTGCTCAACGCCCCGCTGGGCTCGCTCGGCTCCCTCGGAGTCGTCCGGACGTCGGCAGAGGGAACCGTCGGCACCAACGGCGTCCGCACCGCCACGGCGAAAGCCACGACCGCACAGGTGAACCTGCTGGGCGGAACGATCTCCGCGAAGGAGATCACCGCCACCGCCACCGCCACCGGCGGTGTGACGCCCGACGGTATCGGGCCGGTGTCCACCAGCGGCAGCTCCGTCCTGACCGACACGAAGGTGGCCGGCATCAGGATCACCGCGCATCCCGCCCCGAACACCGGTGTCACCATCCCTCTCGTCGGCTCCGTGATCCTCAACGAACAGAAGCCGTACGGCGACGGCAAGGGCATCGTCGTCAACGCCCTGCACGTCGAACTGCTGACCGGTGTCCACATCATCGTCAGCGGCACCAGGGCCTCACTCACTCCCACACCGGGCCCCTGCCCCCACCCCTGACACGCCTGAGCGGGTGACCCGCGCCGCCTGGAACGCGTCCGCCCCCTGCTCGCCGAGGGCCACGACACCACGGGCACCGCCCCGGCCCTGTCCCTCCCGCACGGGCGCCACCCGGACCTGACCGGGCCCGCGGCCGGCCGCGGAGATCCCGCTCCTGGTCGACCCGGCGACTCTCCACGGGCCGGGTGGCCACCGCTCCCGTCGTGATGACGACGGCGAACCCGGCGGCGCGGTGGGGCGCGCCCGCGCACAGCAGTGGCGCGCCGCGGGTTGTCGGACGCGGCCGGTCCAGGACGGCAGCGGCGATGCCGATGTCGATGAACAGTCGGCCGGACCGCCAGCGCTCGTCGAGTCCGTCGGCGGGCGCGCGGTCGGCGGGCGTGCTGTGCCCTGTCCACCGGAGACCTGTGGAGGAGGTCGACGACGGAACCCCGCGGGAGTCCGGCGCGGACGCGCTGGGCGCGTCCGCTGATGTCGACGTCCTCCGCATACGGCTTGCCAGGGGTTCCCCGTCGGGAAGCGGCACCCGGCCGCCCGTGCGGCCCCACGCGGCGGCTCCGATGCGCCGAATGCCTCCCCGGCTTGCGGGCGCGGGGCCGGGGATACACGGTCGAGGCGTTCCGGTCGACGCACAGTGACCGGCACACGGCGATCAGCGCAGAGGAAAGGGAGCAGCCATGGGGCACGGCGGGGATGTCATCGCGGAACTGACCACCGATCACCGCGAGGTCGAAGAGCTGTTCGGGAAGATCGAGGCCCTGCCGCCGGGGCACGAGCAGCGCAGGAAGCACGCCGACCAGGCCGTGATCGAGCTGGTGCGGCACTCGGTCGCCGAGGAGATGCACCTCTACCCGGCCGTGCGCGCGTTCCTGCCGGACGGTGACACGCTCGCCGACAAGGAGCTCGAGGACCACGCCGAGGCCGAGCGGACGATGAAGGCGCTCGAGGGCGTCGACGCCGGCGACGCGGAGTTCGACCGGCTCATCGGCGCGCTGATGACCGAGATCCGCTCGCACATCCGGGACGAGGAGGGCAACCTCTTTCCCCGGCTGAGGTCGGCGGCCTCCGAGGACGAGCTGATGAAGCTGGGCGACAAGGTCCGCCAGGCCAAGAGGACCGCTCCCACCCGGCCGCACCCGGCGGCCCCGGACACGCCGCCGGCCAACAAGCTGCTGGCCCCCGGCGCGGGCATGGTGGACCGGGTCAGGGACGCCCTGACGGGGCGCGGCAAGGACTGACGGTCGTACGGCGTCCACCCCGGCGCCGCGTTCGTCGACGGGCCGTCAGTCCCCCGGTGGAGTGTCGTCCACGGAACCGGCCGATCCGCTCCTTCCCGTCGTCAGGCGCCCGCAGGCGCCGGCCGACGTCAGGGGGTTCTGGAGCGGGACCTGCGACACGGGCGGACGGCGAGGTCCGGTTGACGCGGGCACGCGTGTGGCGTGCTCGACGGACGGCTGCGGCCACCGGCGGGTTCCGGTCGGGGTGGCCGTCCCGCGAACGGTGGGGGCGGCTGTCGAGGCGGTGACGGTCCGCCGGGAACACGGAGCACCGCCGCCGTCCCGTGACGGTGGCACGGGTCCGGCCGGCCAGCGCTGCACCATCGCGGTGACGCAGCACGGGAGCACGCTGGAAGACGTACGGCAACCGTCTGCTGCCGGTGGCCTCGGCCGGCACCGGGGCCGTCGCGTCCCGGGGCAGGGCCGCGTCACCGTCGGCGGGTCCGTGAGGCCCGGTGCGCGGAGACGGCCAAACGCTCCACGGCGGGTCCGTCGTGGAGCGTCCGGCCCGGGGCGCCGCCCGGGTCACCTGTTCCCTTCGGCGCTGTCGTGCTTGCCGGTGCCGGGGCGGTCGTCGCGGTGGCGGCTGCCGGGCAGCATCTCCTGGATCTTGGCCTTGAGCCCCTGCTTCACCATGGAGCCGCGGTCGCTGTCCCCCTTGAGGATCGCGGTGGCCGCGGCTTCGATCTGGTCCGGCTCCGCGTGCGGCGGGATGGGC
>NZ_JAHWZY010000061.1:0-22473 GCF_041380215.1 Streptomyces pimonensis | reverse complement strand
CCCGTCCGGCCCCGGGAGCGGCCTGCGCGGCGGCGGCCGGCGAGCGGCGGCGGGCCGCCCGGACCGGTGGCGGGACGGTTCGCGGCGTCACCGGGCCCGTACGGCCCGGTGACGGTGTCCACCCGTGCCCGTGGGCGCGTCGACCGGGAACCGATGATTTCCCTGTGGGGTCGCTCCGCCCGGACCACGCCTGCCCGGCGAAGCCACTTGATCCCTTGCTCGTGGACCCGTGAGGCGAACCACGGCCGAGTGACGCGTGGCGAGGACGCTTCCGGTCGGCGACGGCGGGAAGCGTTCGGTCCGGTGGAGTCGACGGATCCGGCCGAGCACCGGCCGGGGCGGTGATGCCGCCGTGGGAACGGGACGCGGTCGGCAGTCGCCTCTACCGAACAGTAAGTACGCAGACTTCACAGTGGAGTTGTGAAGAATGGATGGATGGGGACACTCCGGTCGCGGGAGGTAACGGTTCCGATTCGGAACGGCCGTACGGCGCCGGGAACGGAGGCCCGGAGCGCTTCCGTCCATAGGATCTGCGTGTGCTTGTCCAGCACTTGAGACAACTGGCGTGACTCTTCCATCACGCGTCACGTGTGAGCACATCTCGCGTGTCCCGTTGCGGGTCCCGCCGGAGGGGAAATCCGTGTTTGCTCTTCATTCCGCGTCCGCCATGACCGGGCGACGCACCACCGCACGACGTGTCGCCGCAGCGGCGGCCACGGCCGGCCTGCTGACCACGGGCCTGCTCGCCGGTGCGGGCGGCGCCGCCGCCGACGAGGGCGACGTCCACCACCAGGGGGGCGCGGTCGCCACTCTCGACGGCCTGAAGACGTACGACTCGGCACGTCTGGACGTCGGCGACGGCAAGACCAGGAACATCACCGCCGGCCTGTTCGAGATGAGCGTCGAGGGCAGCGGCCGTCTGCAGTCGTACTGCATCGACATCCACAACCCGACCCAGAGCAAGGCGAAGTACCTGGAGACCCCCTGGGCCCAGACCTCGCTCGGCGCCAACGAGAACGCCGGCAGGATCCTCTGGATCCTGCAGAACTCGTACCCGCAGGTCGACGACCTGACGACGCTGGCCCAGAAGTCGGGCGCCGAGGGGCTGACGGCCAAGACCGCGGCGGCCGGCACCCAGGTGGCCATCTGGCGCTTCTCGGACGGGGCGAAGGTCGAGGCCCGCGACGCGCAGGCCGAGAAGCTCGCCGACTGGCTCGAGGCCCAGGCCCAGAACCTCCAGGAGCCGAGGACCTCCCTCACACTGGAGCCCAACGCGGTCTCCGGCAAGGCCGGTGGCAAGCTCGGCCCGGTGACCGTGCGCACCGACGCCGGTCAGGTCTCCGTCGCCGCGTCCGCCGACGCCGCCGGGGCCGGCGTCAAGGTGACCGACAAGAGCGGCCAGGCCGTCACGTCCGCCGGTGACGGCGCCGAGCTGTACTTCGACGTTCCCGAGGGGACGGCCGACGGTTCGGCCTCGCTGACGGTCCGGGCGACCACCGAGATCCCGGTCGGCCGCGCGTTCGCGAGCCCCAGCAAGAGCCAGACGCAGATCCTCGCCGGCTCCAGCGAGTCCACGGTCACGGCCGACGCGACCGCGAACTGGGCCACCAAGGGCGCCATCCCCTCGGTCACGGCGGAGAAGAACTGCGCCGAGGGCGGCGTCGACGTCACGGCGAGCAACGAGGGCGACGCCCCGTTCACCTTCGAACTCGCCGGCGCCGAGCACACGGTCGAGCCGGGCGGGTCCAAGACGGTGACCGTCCCGGTCGACGAGGACGCGGCGTACGACCTCACCGTCGAGGGCCCGAACGGCTTCTCGGAGCGCTTCCAGGGCGTCCTGGACTGCAAGACCCAGGGCACCCCGGCCCCGGGGACCGGGACGCCGGGCACGGACGAGGACGCCCCGTCCTCGGCCCCCAGCCCGGCCGGCGGCTCCTCCGAGGACACGACCGGCGGCGAGGGCGACCTCGCGAACACCGGCAGCTCCAGCGCGACGCCGGTGATCGCGGGCATCGCGGTGGCCCTCGTGGCCGCGGGCGGCGCGGCGATGTTCTTCCTGCGCAGGAAGAAGGCGGCCACCGGGGAGTGACCGGCCGCTGACCCGACGGGCGGGCCCGGCACACGCGACACGCGTGCGCCGGGCCCGCCCGCCGTGGAGGCGGCGTGTCCAGGAGCGTCCTTCCGGTGCGGCGTCCCAACGTTCGTGTGATAAAGGGGTACTGAGCGAGAACCGCCCGGTCAGGGCCCCGGGCGCGTCAGTGTCGCGGTGAACCTGTAGCGCGAGCCCCGGTACACCGAGCGGACCCACTCGACCGGCGTTCCCGTCTCGTCCCGCGAGTGACGGGACAGCAGCAGCATCGGCAGGCCCACGTCCGTGGCGAGCAGCCCCGCCTCCCGCGGCGTCGCCGGTGAGGTCTCGATGGTCTCGTCGGCCTCCGTCGGCCGCACCCCGTACACCTCGGCGAGGGTGGTGTAGAGCGAGGTGCGGCGGGCCAGGTTGCGGCGCAGCCGGGGGAAGCGCCGGTCGGACAGGTGGGTCGCCTCGATCGCCATGGGCTCCCCGCCGGCCAGTCGCAGCCGCTCGATCCGCAGCACCCTGTCCTCCGGCTCCACCTCCAGCAGGGCCGCCAGCTCCGCGTCGGCGGCGACGTACCCGATCTCCAGCACCTGGGAGGTGGGGTGGAGCCCCTGCGCCCGCATGTCCTCCGTGTACGAGGTCAGCTGGAGCGTCCGGTAGACCTTCGGGCGGGCGACGAAGGTGCCCTTGCCCTGGATGCGGTCGAGCCGGCCTTCGCCGACCAGTTCCTGCAGGGCCCTGCGGATCGTGGTGCGGGAGGTGCGGAACTCGACGGCGAGCAGGCGCTCGGCCGGCATCGGGGCGCCCGGGGCGCGCTCGTCGGTCATCTGCAGTAACCGCTGCTTGATGCGGTAGTACTTCGGTACGCGCCCGATACGGCCCGGCGCCCCCGTGTCGGCCTGGGCGCTGCTGACGTCCGTGCTCATGACCTGCCTTCCGGCTGCGGTGTCCGGCGCGCGGACGGCAGGTGCCGGCCGCGGTGCACGTCGGCGGACGGCCGGGTTCGGCGCCGCACGCTCGGCGATCCCGTTATAACGGCGCGTTCTCATTTTGGTCTAGTCCAAGTGTCGACCCGTGCCCGTCCGGGCGGAGTTCCGTGTCCCGCCGGAGGGGTCGGAGCCGTTGTCCAGGCGTGAGTCCACGACCCTTGACAGGGTCATAGGTCTAGGCCAAGCTCCCCTTGCTGGTCTAAACCATTTAGAGGAAGCCGGGTCCCAGCCCGCCGAGCTGTCGCGCCGCTGCGGGGGTCGCCGCCGAGGGCGTGGGTGCGCAAGGCATTCCTGAGGAGGGGTGGCACGTGAAGCGCAAGCTGATAGCCGCGATCGGGGTCGCGGGCATGCTGTTCTCCGTCGCGGCGTGCGGCGGCGACGGCGACGGCGGCAGGAAGGCCGGCGCGGAAGGCTACGCCGGTGAGACGCTCACCGTGTGGGTGATGGACGGCTCCTCGCCGGACCAGTGGCAGAAGGACCTCGCCGCCGAGTTCGAGAAGAAGACCAGGGCGAAGGCCGAGTTCGAGGTCCAGCAGTGGAACGGCATCCAGCAGAAGCTGACCACCGCCCTGTCCGAGGAGAACCCGCCGGACGTCTTCGAGATCGGCAACACCCAGACCCCGGCCTACGCCAGGACCGGCGGCCTCGCCGACCTCACCGACCTCAAGTCGGAGATCGGCGGCGAGTGGACCGAGTCGCTCAACGAGTCGTCCGTCTTCGAGGGCAAGCAGTACGCGGCGCCCTGGTACTTCGCCAACCGCGTCGTCCTCTACAACAAGAAGGTCTGGGCGGACGCGGGACTGAAGGACACCCCCCGGACCCGCGACGAGTTCTACGACGCCCTCAGGACCATCGGCGAGAAGACCGACGCCGAGCCGATCTACCTGCCCGGCCAGAACTGGTACCACTTCGTCGGCCTGGTGATCGGCGAGGGCGGCGAGCTGGTCAAAGAGGAAGGCGACACGTACGTCTCCAACCTCGACGACCCGAAGGTCGCCGCCGCCGCGGAGACGTACAAGAAGTTCCAGGCCCTGTCCAAGGCCCCCAAGGACAAGGACGAGGCCACCCCGCAGCAGGGCGAGGTCTTCGCCAAGGGCAGGACCGGCGCGTTCATCGGCATGGGCTGGGAAGCCGGCATCGCGATCAAGGCCAACCCGGACATCGAGAAGGAGATCGGCTACTTCACCATCCCCGGTGCCACGGCCGACCAGCCCGAGGGCGTCTTCCTCGGCGGCTCCAACCTCGCCGTCGCCGCGGGCAGCGCGAAGCAGGACCTCGCCAGGGAGTTCCTGAAGATCGCGCTGTCCGACAAGTTCGAGGGCCGGCTCGCCAAGCTCAACGGCGTCATCCCCAACAAGGAGTCGCTGCAGAGCAACCTCGAGGGCAACGCCCCCGCCGAGGCCGCCGCGCCGGCCGCCGCCGTCGGCGGCACCACGCCGCTGATCCCCGAGTGGGCCGCCGTCGAGAACGCCCCCAACCCGATCAAGACGTACCTGACCGCCGTGCTGAACGGCAAGTCCCCGGCCGACGCCGCCAAGCAGGTCGAGGGCGAGTTCAACAAGCGCCTGGCGCAGCAGCAGTAGGAGGAGCGCACGCGCTCCGGCCGGAGCGGGGGCCGGCCGGAGCGACGGCCCCCGCTCCGCGTCGAGCACGCCGAGAAGAGAGATCGCGAGCATGACCGTGCAGACCGAACGGCCGCCCTCCGGCCCGGCGGACGTCCGCAAGGCGGACGGCGGGGGACCCGGCAGGCCCACACCGCGAGCCGCGTCGCGCGCCGGCGCGCTCGCACCGTACCTGTTGCTGCTGCCCGCCGTCGCGGCCACCGTGCTGCTGCTCGGCTGGCCGCTGCTGAAGGACCTGCTGCTGTCCTTCCAGAACCTCAACATGGCGCAGCTGATCCAGCACGTCACCGAGTGGAACGGCATCGACAACTACAAGGAGGTCCTCACCGGCGAGGACTTCTGGCGGGTCACCCTCCGCTCCCTCCTGTTCACGGCGGTCAACGTCGCCCTGACCATGGTCCTGGGCGCGCTGACCGGTCTCCTGCTCGCCCGCCTCGGCAAGCGGATGCGGTTCGTCCTGCTGATCGGCCTGGTGCTGGCCTGGGCCATGCCCGTGGTGGCCGCCACCACCGTCTACCAGTGGCTGTTCGCGCAGCGCTTCGGCGTCGTCAACTGGGTCCTGGACAGGCTCGGCTGGCACTCCATGGCCGACCACAGCTGGACCAGCAGCCAGATGTCGACGTTCTTCGTCATCACCCTGCTGATCGTCTGGATGTCCGTCCCGTTCGTCGCGATCAACCTCTACGCGGCGACCACCACCATCCCCGGCGAACTGTACGAGGCCGCCGCCCTCGACGGCGCCGGCGCCTGGCGCAGCTTCACCGCGGTCACCCTGCCGTTCCTGCGGCCGTTCCTCTACGCCACGACGTTCCTGGAGATCATCTGGATCTTCAAGGCGTTCGTCCAGGTCCTCACCTTCAACGGCGGCGGCCCCGACCGGCTCACCGAGATCCTGCCCGTCTACGCCTACGTCGAGGGCGTCGGCAACCAGCACTACGGCATGGGCGCGGCGATCGCCGTACTGACCATCCTGATCATGCTCGGCCTGACCGCCTACTACCTCAGGATCGTGCTCGAGCAAGAGGAGGACGAGCTGTGAAGCGCTCGCTCTTCGGCCGTCTGTGGCCCAACGCCACGGCCGTCGTCCTGTTCGCCGTCTGCGTCTTCCCCGTGTACTGGATGTTCGCCACGGCGTTCAAGCCCACCGGCGACATCATCTCGGAGAGCCCCGTCTGGTTCCCGACCGACGTCACGTTCGAACACTTCAGGACCGCGATCGACGCCGACCACTTCTGGACGTACGTCCGCAACTCGCTGACCGTCACCTGCCTGGCCGTCGTCTTCTCGCTGGTCATCGCGCTGGCCGGCTCCTTCGCCCTGGCGCGCATGCGGTTCAGGGGGCGGCGCGGCTTCGTCATCGGCTTCATGCTCGCCCAGATGGCGCCCTGGGAGGTCATGGTCATCGCGATCTACATGATCGTGCGGGACGCCTCCATGCTGAACAGCCTGGTGCCGCTCACGGCCTTCTACATGATGATGATCCTCCCCTTCACCGTCCTGACGCTGCGCGGCTTCGTCGCCGCCGTGCCCAAGGAGCTGGAGGAGTCGGCGATGGTCGACGGCTGCACCCGCGCCCAGGCGTTCCGCCGGGTCATCCTGCCGCTGCTCGCGCCGGGACTGATGTCCACCTCCATGTTCGGCTTCATCACCGCGTGGAACGAGTTCCCCCTCGTCCTGGTGCTCAACAAGGAAGCCGGGGGCGCGCAGACCCTGCCCCTGTGGCTGTCCAGCTTCCAGACCCAGTTCGGCGACGACTGGGGCGCGACCATGGCCGCCTCCTCCCTGTTCGCCGTCCCGATCCTGCTCCTCTTCGTCTTCCTGCAGCGCAGGGCCGTCAGCGGTCTCACCGCAGGCGCCGTGAAGGGATAACGCCACCCGATGACGACATTCACCACCGGTGCCGACACCCTCACCCGGGACGCGCTCGCCGTACTGCAGCCGGGTTTCGCCGGCACCACCGCGCCCGACTGGATCCGCCGCCGGCTGGCCGAGGGCCTCGTCTCCGTCGCCCTCTTCGGCCGCAACGTCACCACCGCCGAGCAGGTCACCGCCCTCACCGCGCGACTGCGGGCCGAACGCGACGACCTGCTGGTCGCCATCGACGAGGAGAGCGGCGACGTCACCCGTCTGGAGGTCCGCACCGGCTCCTCCTTCCCCGGCAACCACGCCCTCGGCGCCGTCGACGACACCGACCTGACGCGGGGCGTCGCCCGTGAACTGGGCCGCCGGCTCGCCGAGTGCGGCGTCAACTTCAACTGGGCGCCGTCCGCCGACGTCAACGCCGACCCCGACAACCCGGTGATCGGCGTGCGTTCCTTCGGCGGGGACACCGCCCTGGTCGCCCGGCACACCGCCGCCTACGTCGAGGGCCTGCAGTCCACCGGCGTCGCCGCCTGCACCAAGCACTTCCCCGGCCACGGCGACACCAGCGTCGACTCCCACCACGCGATCCCGCACATCGACCTCGACGCCACCACGCTCCACGAGCGCGAACTCCAGCCGTTCCGGGCGGCGATCGCGGCCGGCACCCGCGCCGTCATGAGCGCGCACATCCGGGTGCCGGTCCTCGACCCCGACCGCCCGGCCACGCTCTCCCGCCGCGTCCTCACCGGCCTGCTGCGCGGCGAACTCGGCTACCAGGGCCTGATCGTCACCGACGGCATGGAGATGCGTGCCATCTCCGGCACGTACGGACTGGAGCACGGGGTCGTCCTCGCCATCGCGGCCGGCGCCGACGCGATCTGCGTGGGCGGCGGGCTGTGCGACGAGGGCACCGTGCAGAGCCTCCGGGACGCGCTGGTCGCCGCCGTGCGCTCCGGCGAACTCCCGGAGGGGCGGCTCGCCGACGCCGCCGCCCGGGTGCGCGCCCTGGCCGGCTGGACCGCCGCCGTGCGGCGTTCCCCGGCCGCGGCCGTCGGACCCGAGCCGGAGATCGGCCTCGCCGCGGCCCGCCGCGCGGTGACCGTCACCCGCGCCGTCGGCTCCGCGCCGGTCACCGGACCGCTGTACGTGGCCACCTTCAACCCGGCTCCGAACATCGCCGTGGGCGACGAGACCCCGTGGGGCGTCGGCGCGGAGCTGGAACGGCTGCTGCCCGGCACGAGCACCGGCCACTTCACCGGCCCCGACGCCGGGGAGCGGGCGCTGAAGGCGGCGGCCGGCCGGCGCGTCGTCGCCGTGGTCCGCGACGAGCACCGGCACCCGTGGATGCGCACGGCCCTGGACACCCTGCTCGCCGCCGCCCCGTCCACCGTGGTCGTGGAGATGGGCGTGCCGCAGTCCCCGCCGCGCGGCGCCCCGCACATCGCCACGCACGGCGCGGCCCGCGTATGCGGTACGGCGGCGGCGGAGGCGGTCGTCGCGGGCTGACCCCGGACGCTCCGCACACCGTCACGGGTGGATCTTCTTCCCCTCGGCGAGCATGGCGACGAACTTCTCGATCCGGGCCGCCCGGGTCTGCGGCCGCTTGGCCTCCTCGACCCGGTGGAGGATCGCGTAGCGGTTGCGGCTGTCGAGGGCGCCGAAGAAGTCACCGGCTCCGGGCGCCGCGTCCAGCGCCGCCCGCAGGTCGTCGGGGACGGCCGCCGTGCTCTGGCTCGCGTACGCGGCCTCCCAGCGGCCGTCCGCCCGCGCCCGCTCCACCTCGCGCAGCCCGGACGGCCGCATGCGCCCTCGTTCGATGAGATCGAGGGCCTTCTGCCGGTTGACCGCCGACCACCGGCTGCGCGCCCGCCGCGGAGTGAACCGCTGGAGCCAGTGGGTGTCGTCCAGCTTCTTCTTGTGCCCGTCGATCCAGCCGTAGCACAGCGCCGACTCCAGCGCGGTCGCGTAGTCGATCCCGGTGATCCCGGAACCCTTCTTCGGGATCCTCAGCCAGACCCCGTCGACGTCCTCCTGGTGCTCCTCCAGCCACGCCTCCCAGTCCTCCTGCGTCCCGAAGGCGACCACGGGACCCACCACACCGTCCGCTTCACCAGCCATGCGCCCATGCAACCGGCCCCGACGGGTTCGGGTCAACGCGGGCGCACAGCACGGCGGTCGGACGAGTCGGCCGGGCGGATCCGGCCCACTCACGAGAGCTCCCCCGCGAGCGGCGCGGTTCCGGCGGCGGGCCGGATGTCCCGGGGCCGCCGGGGCAAACGTCACCTTGTGCGAGCGCCACGATGGCGGACCGTGTCGTTATTGGGCCGAACGGGTGACCATGAGTAAGAATTGCCCGATGCAGACAGTCAGCGCGACAGGGGACGGAGCATGCCGGTGAACAGCCACGACGTCACCGACGAACAGTGGGAGGGGCTCGCCCAGGTCGTTCCGCTGCGGGGCCGCGACGCGTGGCCGTCCGCGGTGGGCCATCGCGCCCTTCCCGAGGCCGCGACGGAGGCGCGCCGCCGCTTCGTCGTCCTGCGCGTGAACGTGTTCGCGGACGCCCGCGACGTCGCCGAGACCCTCATGTCCGGCATACCGGTCCTGCTGGACCTGACCAGCGCGGAGACCGAGGTCGCCAAACGGGTCCTGGACTTCAGCACGGGCGTCGTCTTCGGCCTGGCCAGCGGAATGCACCGGGTCGACCGGAACGTCTTCCTCCTGACCCCGGCCGGCACGGAGGTCACGGGGCTGATGGAGGGGGTGGGGGTCCCGGGCGCCTGAGCCCGTCGCCCGATCGTGGGAAGGCCCGCCGAGCGGAACGGTTCGCCCCGCACCGGACCCCTTAGCGTCTGGCCCATGACCACCCCTGCCTCCCCGCCCCGCCCGGCCACCGCCCCGTCACCCGCGCCCCCGGCCTCCGGCGGGCGCCCCCGGCTGCCGCGCGTCACCGAACTGCGGTTGTCCGCCTTCGCCGGTCACCGCGGTGTCGGCCTCCCCCTGGGAGCGCTCACCCTGCTCGCCGGGCCCAGCGGCAGCGGCAAGACCACCGCCCTGCGGGCGTACGAGGCGCTCGCCCGGCTCGGCGGCGGGGCCGAGCTGGGGGAGGCGTTCCCGGAACCCGGCACCTGTGTGCCGGAGCGGGCCCGCGCCGACGCCCAGCGCCGCCGGGGCTTCCGCATCGGCTGTACGGCCGACGGTCCCGAGGGGCCGGTCCGGCTGGAGGTCGCCGTACAGGCCGAACCCGGGCTGCGGATCGTGGGGGAGCGGCTGACGGCCGACGGGGTGGTCCTGCTGGAGACCGCCCTGCGCGACCCCGGCCGGCGCACCGTGCAGGCGGCCTGGCACACGGCCGGGGCGGCCCCGGTGACCCGCGCTCCGCTGCCGGACGACCGTCTCGGCACCGCCCTGCTGCCGCTGCGCGTCGCCGGCAAGACGCCCGGCCAGCGCAGGGTGCTCGCCGCCGCCGAGCAGATGGTGGTCGCGCTGCGGTCCGTCTTCCCCTGCGACCCCCGCCCCGAGCGGATGCGGGACCCCGTCCCGGCCGGCACCGGACGGCTGCTCGGCGGCTGCGACAACCTCGCCGACGTCCTGTGGCGCACCCGCGCCGAGTGCGGACGCCGGCACGCCCTCCTCGTGGACGCGGTGCGCGCCGGATGCGCGGGGCCGGTCACCGACCTGCTCGCCGAGCCGTACGACGCCGGCCGCCTGGTCCGCGCCCTCGTCGACCGGGGTGACGGCACCCGTACCGAGCTGCGGCGCCTCGGCGACGGCGAGCTGCGGTACGCCGCGCTCGCCCTGGTACTGCTCACCGGCCCCGGCGTGCTGGAGGTCGACGCGCCCGGAGAGGTCCCCGCCGCGCTCCAGACCCTCACGGTCCTCGCCGACGGGCTGGACCGGGCGCTCGATCCGGTGCAGCGGGGCGAACTGCTGCGTCTGGCGGCACGGATGTGCGAGCGCGGGCACATCCGGCTGGTGGGGGCGGTGAGCGACGCCTCCTGGGCGGCGGGGCTGAGCGGGGTGACGGTGGTACACCTGGACCGTGACTGATCCCTACGACGCCGAGCGCCCCCGTGAGCCCCTCGGGCTCGCGGAACTCCAGCACCGGCTCGCCGAGTTCGCCGCCGCGCGGAACTGGCAGCCGTACCACACCCCGAAGAACCTCGCCGCCGCGCTCAGCGTGGAGGCCTCCGAACTCCTCGAGATCTTCCAGTGGTCGACTCCCGAGGAGTCCGCCCGCGTCATGGACGACCCCGACACCGCGCACCGCGTGCGTGACGAGGTGGCCGATGTCCTCGCGTACCTGCTCCAGTTCTGCGAGGTGCTCGGCGTCGACCCGCTGACCGCGCTGGCCGCGAAGATCGACCGCAACGAGCGCAGGTTCCCGGCGGGAGAGCCGTTCGGTCACTCTCCGTGAGGGAAAAGTGGGCCGCGTCCGCATCGTTGTCCGAAGATTTCGGTCTTCCTCTGGCTTTTTGTCTCACACTCCCTCACTCTGGGTAGTGAACAGGGGAGTTCAGCGGATGCGGACGCGTGGGCAGCGCGTCGGACGGACGGGGGCAGCGCATGGACGCTGTGCGGCTCATTGTGACAAGCAGGCGTTCCCTGGCCGCGGGCGGCGGCGTACGGGAGCTGCTGGCCGAGGTGTGGCGGGCGCAGGCCCTGGCGCAGGCGATAGGGAGCCGCCTCGCCGTCGTCGGACCGCCCGAACTGCGGGGCGAGGCGCTGGGGTTGACCGAGCTGGCGGGCCGTGGCTGCGGAGTGCTGGACACCCCGGAGCTCGGTCCGGACGAACTGTGCGCGGCCCGGCTCACCGAGCTGGGCGAACCCTGCCCGGTCCTGATGCACCTCGGCGGTCTGCTCGGCGAGGTCGGTATCACCCTGGTGGGCATCGCCTGCTCCGCGGACGACGAGGCGACGTACTGGCAGTGCATGGAAGCCATCGACGCGGCGGACGAGTCCCGCGACCGCGTCCTGGAGATGATCCGCAAACTGACCTCCCACGACGAGGCCCTACCGGAGTGGGAGACCGGCTGACCCCCTCGCCGTCTCCGCGGGCGGTCGTGCCTCCCCCAGTGCCCTGAAGGCCGGGGAGGCGCCCCTCGGAGCGGCGGGGAGGGCGGTGGGGTACACCTGCCGCTCATGAGGGCCCTCCCGCTCGAGCGAGGCCGGGAGCGGGGGAGAAGCCGAGAGGGGGAGGCGTTCCGTCGGCGCCGGGCCGCGCGAGCGCCCTGCGGCCCTCCGGCGCCGGGCATCCGGTGCGAGCCGGGGCGCGCACACCGCCCCGGCTCGCACCGGCACCGCAGATCCCGCGGCGCGCCGGGCCGCAGGTACGTCCCCGCAGGCGCCGGGGCGCAGACACGCCCCGGCCCGCACCGACGCGGCGCACCCGTGCGGCGCTGAGCTGCGCGAACCCGGCGGGACCGTGCAGGATGGAGCCATGGATCTTCGCATCTTCACCGAACCGCAGCAGGGCGCCACCTACGACACCCTCCTCACCGTCGCCAAGGCCACCGAGGACCTCGGCTTCGACGCCTTCTTCCGCTCCGACCACTACCTCAGCATGGGCTCCTCCGACGGACTGCCCGGCCCCACCGACGCCTGGATCACCCTGGCCGGCCTCGCCCGCGAGACCAAGCGCATCCGGCTCGGCACCCTGATGACCGCCGGCACCTTCCGCCTCCCCGGCGTGCTCGCCATCCAGGTCGCCCAGGTCGACCAGATGTCCGGCGGCCGTGTCGAGCTGGGGCTGGGCGCGGGCTGGTTCGAGGAGGAGCACAAGGCGTACGGCATCCCCTTCCCCAAGGAGAAGTTCGCCCGCCTCGAGGAGCAGCTGGAGATCGTCACCGGTCTGTGGGCCACCGAGACCGGCAAGACCTTCGACTACCACGGCACCCACTACGACCTCACCAGGTCGCCCGCGCTCCCCAAGCCGACCCAGTCCAAGGTGCCGGTCCTCATCGGCGGCCACGGAGCGACCCGCACCCCGCGCCTGGCAGCCCGGTTCGCCGACGAGTTCAACATGCCCTTCGCCTCCGTCGAGGACACGGCCCGCCAGTTCGACCGGGTGCGCGACGCCGCCCGGGAGGCCGGCCGCGACCCGGGCGACCTCGTCTACTCCAACGCCCTCGTCGTCTGCGTCGGCAAGGACGACCAGGAGGTCGCCCGCCGCGCCGCCGCGATCGGCCGCGAGGTCGACGAGCTCAAGGCCAACGGCCTGGCGGGCTCCCCGGCCGAGGTCGTCGAGAAGATCGGCCGCTACGCCGAGGCCGGCGCCGGCCGCATCTACCTCCAGGTCCTCGACCTGCACGACCTCGACCACCTGGAGCTGATCTCCACTCGGGTCCAGTCCCAGCTGTCGTAACACGAGCACCGCACCCCGGGGGGCCGTCCGTACGCACGGGCGGCCCCGCCGCATGCGCCCGTAAATTCCCGGGGCGTTCCGGGCCGTTCCCGGTACGTTGGCACCACACGCCCGAATCCTGCGTGTACCCGCAGCTCAGAAGGTGCTCGAGGTGCAATCACCGTGTTCCTGACGATCAGTACCACCGGCTCCCCGCAACGTCCCGCGACCGACCTCGGTTTCCTGCTGCACAAGCATCCCGAGAAGGCGCAGGCGTTCTCCACGTCCTACGGCACGGCCCACGTCCTCTACCCCGAGGCGGACGCCGAGCGCTGCACGGCGTCGTTGCTGCTGGAGGTGGACGCGGTGGCACTGGTCCGGCGCGGCAAGGGCAGGGGCCGCGGCGGCGCCCCCGACGCGGCACTCGCGCAGTACGTCAACGACCGCCCGTACGCGGCGTCCTCCCTGCTCGCCGTCGCGCTGAGCGGCGTCTTCTCCAGCGCGATGCGCGGCGTGTGCGCCGCCCGCCCGGAACTGCCCGCACAGCCGCGCCCCCTGCGTGTCGAGGTGCCCGCGCTGCCCGCCCGCGGCGGTCCCGGACTCGTCCGCCGGCTCTTCGGACCGCTCGGCTGGACGGTCACCGCCGAGCCCGTGCCCCTGGACGCCGAGTTCCCCGAGTGGGGTGACTCGCGGTATGTGCGCCTGGTCCTGGAGGCGGAGACGCTCACCCTCTCCGAGGCCCTGCGTCACCTGTACGTCCTGCTTCCCGTCCTCGACGACGCCAAGCACTACTGGGTCTCCCCCGACGAGGTCGACAAGCTGCTGCGCGCCGGTGAGGGCTGGCTGCCCGCGCACCCCGAGCAGAAGCTGATCACCAGCCGCTACCTCTCCCGCCGCTGGTCGCTGACCCGCCAGGCCATGGAACGGCTGGAGCTGGTCCGGCTGGCCGAGGCGGACGACAGCGAGGTCGAGGAGATCGACAACGCCGTGGCGGCGGAGACCGAGTCCGAGGAGAGGCCGACCCCGCTCGCCGCGCAGCGGCGGGAGGCGATCCTGGCCGCGCTCCGCGCCTCCGGCGCCGCCCGGGTGCTCGACCTCGGCTGCGGTCAGGGCCAGCTCGTCCAGGCGCTGCTCAAGGATCCGTCCTTCACCGAGATCGTCGGCGTCGACGTGTCGGTGCGGGCGCTCGCCATCGCCTCCCGACGGCTGAAACTGGACCGCATGGGGGAGCGGCAGGCGGCGCGCGTCCAGCTCCTCCAGGGATCGCTGGCCTACACCGACAAGCGGCTGGGGGGTTACGACGCCGCCGTGCTCAGCGAGGTGATCGAGCACCTCGACCTGCCCCGGCTGCCCGCCCTGGAGTACGCGGTGTTCGGCGCGGCCCGCCCCCGCACGGTCCTCGTGACCACCCCCAACGTGGAGTACAACGTGCGCTGGGAGACCCTTCCGGCCGGCCACGTCCGGCACGGTGACCACCGTTTCGAGTGGACCCGCGGGGAGTTCCGCGCCTGGGCGGCCGCGGTGGCCGAACGCCACGGGTACGTGGTGGAGTTCGCATCCGTCGGACCGGACGACCCCGAGGTCGGACCGCCCACCCAGATGGCCGTGTTCACGGCCGGCACCGTGAAGGAGGCGAAGGCCGCATGACCGCCACCGCCGTGACCCCGCGACCGCGGGGCCGCGCCCTGCCCGTCACCGACCTCTCCCTCGTGGTGCTCGTCGGGGCCTCCGGGTCGGGCAAGTCCACCTTCGCCCGCCGCCACTTCAAGCCCACCGAGGTCATCTCCTCCGACTTCTGCCGCGGCCTGGTCGCCGACGACGAGAACGACCAGAGCGCGTCGCGCGACGCCTTCGACGTGCTGCACTACATCGCCGGCAAGCGGCTGGCCGCCGGCCGCCGCACCGTCGTCGACGCGACCAACGTGCAGCAGAACGGCCGCCGGCAGCTGATCGAGCTGGCCAGGAAGCACGACGTCCTGCCGATCGCCATCGTGCTCGACGTGCCCGAGCAGGTGTGCGCCGAGCGCAACGCGGCCCGCGCCGACCGCGCCGACATGCCCCGCCGGGTCGTCCAGCGCCACACCCGCGAACTCCGCCGCTCCCTGCGCCATCTGGAGCGCGAGGGCTTCCGCAAGGTGCACGTGCTGCGCGGCGTGGAGGAGGTCGAGCACGCCACCGTCGTCACCGAGAAGCGGTTCAACGACCTCACCCACCTCACCGGCCCCTTCGACATCATCGGCGACGTCCACGGCTGCGCGGCCGAACTGGAGGCGCTGCTCGGCGAACTGGGGTACGTCGACGGCGTGCACCCCGAGGGCCGTACGGCCGTCTTCGTCGGCGACCTCGTCGACCGCGGCCCGGACAGCCCCGGCGTGCTGCGCCGCGTGATGGCCATGGTGAAGGCGGGCGACGCGCTGTGCGTGCCCGGCAACCACGAGAACAAGTTCGGCCGCCACCTCAGGGGCCGCAAGGTCCAGCACACCCACGGACTCGCCGAGACCATCGAGCAGATGGACGGCGAGAGCGAGGAGTTCCGCGCCGAGGTGCGGGAGTTCATCGACGGACTGGTCAGCCACTACGTCCTCAACGGCGGCCGGCTGGTGGTCTGCCACGCCGGCCTGCCGGAGAAGTACCACGGCCGTACCTCCGGCCGGGTCCGCAGCCACGCCCTCTACGGCGACACCACCGGCGAGACCGACGAGTTCGGTCTGCCGGTGCGCTACCCGTGGGCGGAGGACTACCGCGGCCGGGCCGCCGTCGTCTACGGCCACACCCCCGTCCCGGAGGCGACCTGGCTCAACAACACCATCTGCCTGGACACCGGCGCCGTCTTCGGCGGCAAGCTCACCGCGCTGCGCTGGCCGGAGCGGGAACTGGTCGACGTACCGGCCGAGCGGGTCTGGTACGAGCCGGCCCGCCCGCTGCGCAGCGGGGCCCCCGGCGGCCACGAGGGCCGGCCGCTGGACCTGGCGGACGTGCACGGGCGCCGCTTCGTCGAGACCCGGTACCACGGCCGGATATCGATCCGCGAGGAGAACGCCGCCGCGGCGCTGGAGGTCATGAGCCGTTTCGCGATCGACCCGCGCCTGCTGCCGTACCTCCCGCCGACGATGGCGCCCACCGCCACCTCGCACCTCGACGGCTACCTGGAGCACCCGGTCGAGGCGTTCGCCCAGTACGCGCGGGACGGCGTGGGCCGGGTGGTGTGCGAGGAGAAGCACATGGGCTCCCGTGCGGTCGCCCTGGTCTGCCGCGACGCCGACGCGGCCGCCGGGCGCTTCGGCGCCGGCGGAGGGGAGACCGGCTCGCTGTACACCCGCACCGGCCGTCCCTTCTTCGACGACACCTCCGTCACGGAGGAGGTCCTCGGCCGGCTGCGCACGGCGGTCACCGAGGCCGGCCTCTGGGACGAACTCGACACCGACTGGCTGCTGCTGGACGCCGAACTGATGCCGTGGTCACTGAAGGCCTCGGGCCTGCTGCGCTCCCAGTACGCGGCGGTCGGCGCCGCCTCCGGCGCGGTCTTCCCGGACGCCCTGGCGGCCCTGGAGGGTGCCGCGGCCCGCGGTGTGGACGTCGGGGACCTGCTCGGGCGCCAGCGTCAGCGGGCCGGCTCCGCCTCGGCGTTCACCGACGCGTACCGCCGCTACTGCTGGACCACCGACGGCCTGGACGGCGTCCACCTGGCCCCGTTCCAGATCCTCGCCGTCCAGGGCCGCAGCCTCGCCGCCCTGCCCCACGACGAGCAGCTCGCCCTCGTCGACCGCATGGTCGAGCACGACACCACCGGACTGCTCCGGACCACCCGCCGCCTTTACGTCGACACGGCCGACCCCGAGTCCGTGCGCGCCGGAGTCGACTGGTGGCTGGAGATGACCGGGCGCGGCGGCGAGGGCATGGTCGTCAAACCGGTCGGCGCCCTGGTGCACGAGGCGAAGGGACGCCTGGTGCAACCCGGCGTCAAGTGCCGGGGCCGCGAGTACCTGCGGATCATCTACGGCCCCGAGTACACCCGTCCGGAGAACCTGGCCCGTCTGCGCAACCGCTTCCTCGGCCACAAGCGCTCCCTCGCCCTGCGCGAGTACGCCCTCGGTCTGGAGGCCCTGGAGCGCCTCGCCGGGGGCGAGCCGCTGTGGCGGGTCCACGAGCCGGTCTTCGCCGTGCTGGCCCTGGAGTCGGAGCCGGTGGACCCGCGGTTGTAGTGGACGGACGCGCGTCACGTCCCGGTCCGGCGGGGGCACCGCACGCCCAGCCCGGGCCGGGACGGCGCACGCCGGTCCCGCACGCGGGCCCCTCCGGGGCGCGGCGGCCGGCGGAGGCGGATTTCCGGGACCCGCCGCCCCGGGGACAGGGGTGAACCCGCGCCCGGGCGGTCAGGATGAAAGGCATGACCTACCACGTCGACTCCGAGGCCGGCCGGCTCCGCCGCGTCATCCTGCACCGGCCCGACCTCGAGCTCAAGAGGCTCACCCCCAGCAACAAGGACGCCCTGCTCTTCGACGACGTGCTCTGGGTGCGCCGGGCGCGCGCCGAGCACGACGGGTTCGCCGACGTCCTGCGCGACCGCGGCGTCGTCGTCCACCTCTTCGGCGACCTGCTCTCCGAGACGCTGGACCTCCCGGAGGCCCGCGCGCTCGTCCTGGACCGCGTCTTCGACGAGAAGGAGTACGGTCCACTGGCCACCGACCACCTCCGCGCCGCGTTCGAGGCGCTCCCGGCGCCCGAGCTCGCCGAGGCGCTGATCGGCGGGATGACCAAGCGGGAGTTCCTGGACGCCCATCCGGAGCCCACCTCCGTGCGCTTCCACGCCATGGAGCTCGACGACTTCCTGCTCGGCCCGCTGCCCAACCACCTCTTCACCCGCGACGCCTCCGCCTGGATCTACGACGGCGTCGCCATCAACGCGATGCGCTGGCCGGCCCGGCAGCGCGAGACCGTGCACTTCGAGGCGATCTACCGGCACCACCCGCTGTTCCGTGCGGAGCCCTTCCACGTCTGGTCCCAGGGGCAGGCCGACTACCCGTCCACCATCGAGGGCGGGGACGTGCTGGTCATCGGCAACGGCGCGGTGCTGATCGGGATGAGCGAGCGGACCACCCCGCAGGCGGTGGAGATGCTCGCACACAAGCTGTTCGCGGCCGGCTCCGCCGAGACCATCGTCGCCCTCGACATGCCGAAGCGCCGCGCCTTCATGCATCTCGACACCGTGATGACGATGGTCGACGGGGACACCTTCACCCAGTACGCGGGCCTCGGCATGCTCCGCTCGTACACCATCGAGCCGGGCGTGGGGGACAAGGAGCTGAAGGTCACCGATCACCCGCCGGAGCACATGCACCGCGCGATCGCCGCCGCGCTGGGGCTCAGCGGGATCCGGGTGCTGACCGCCACCCAGGACGTCCACGCCGCCGAGCGCGAGCAGTGGGACGACGGCTGCAACGTCCTGGCCGTCGAGCCGGGCGTCGTCGTCGCCTACGAGCGGAACGCCACCACCAACACGCACCTGCGCAAGCAGGGCATCGAGGTGATAGAGATCCCCGGCAGCGAGCTGGGCCGGGGCAGGGGCGGGCCACGCTGCATGAGCTGTCCCGTCCAGCGGGACGCGGTGGAGAGGGTCGTATAGAAATACAAAACTTCGTATACACTTCCAAGGGTTCGTGTCCCCCATCCCTGGAGCACCCCATGGCGACTGTCCCGACCGCCCTCGCCGGCCGCCACTTCCTCAAGGAGCTGGACCTCACCGCGCGGGAGTTCCTCGGCCTGCTGGAGCTGGCCGCCGAACTGAAGGCCGCCAAGCGGGCCGGGACCGAGCAACGGTACCTGCGGGGCAGGAACATCGCCCTGATCTTCGAGAAGACCTCGACGCGCACGCGCTGCGCGTTCGAGGTGGCGGCCGCCGACCAGGGCGCCTCGACGACGTACCTCGATCCGTCCGGCTCGCAGATCGGCCACAAGGAGTCCGTGAAGGACACCGCGCGGGTGCTGGGCCGGATGTACGACGGGATCGAGTACCGGGGGGACAGCCAGGCCAAGGTGGAGGAGCTCGCGGCGTACGCGGGGGTGCCCGTCTTCAACGGGCTCACCGACGACTGGCACCCCACCCAGATGCTCGCCGACGTGCTCACGATGACCGAGCACAGCGCCAAGCCGCTCACGGACGTCTCCTTCGCCTACCTCGGCGACGCCCGCTTCAACATGGGCAACTCCTACCTCGTGACCGCGGCCCTGCTGGGCATGGACGTCAGGATCGTCGCCCCCGGGACCTACTGGCCCGCCCAGGGGATCGTCGACCGGGCGCGGGAGCTGGCCGCGTCGAGCGGGGCGCGCGTCACGCTCACCGAGGACGTCGCCGAGGGCGTCGCGGGCGCCGACTTCGTCGCCACGGACGTCTGGGTCTCCATGGGGGAGCCCAAGGAGGTCTGGGACGAGCGGATCGAGGCCCTCGCCCCGTACGCGGTGACCATGGACGTCCTGCGCGCCACCGGCAATCCGGACGTCAGGTTCCTGCACTGCCTGCCCGCCTTCCACGACCTCGGCACCGAGGTCGGCCGGGAGGTCTTCGAGACCCACGGCCTCACCTCCCTGGAGGTGACCGACGAGGTCTTCGAGTCGGCGCACTCGGTGGTCTTCGACGAGGCGGAGAACCGTATGCACACGATCAAGGCGGTCCTGGTCGCGACCCTCGCCTGAGCCCCCGCACCCCGCTCAGACGGGGCGCCGCCGGCCCGGCAGCCGGAACCACACCGCCTTGCCGGACTCGGTGGGGCGGTGACCGCAGGACGAGCTCAGGGTGCGGATCAGCAGCAGTCCCCGCCCGTGCTCCTGCCAGGGGTCGGGCACACCGAGGACCGGGCGGGTGAGGTCGCGGGGAGGCTCCGGGTCGGCATCGTGCACCTCGACCTGACAGCCGGTCGGCAGCAGTCGCACCACCAGCTCTATCGGGGTGCTCCCGGAGGTGTGCTCCACGGCGTTGGCCACCAGCTCCGCCGTCAGCAGCTCCGCCGTGTCGCAGTCGGCGGAGTGCTCCCGCTCGGCCAGCGCCGTACGGACCAGCGCACGGGCCACGGGCACCGCCGCGGTGGTGTGCGGCAGCGCTACGCGCCAGGAGGTGGAAGTGGGGGATTCGTACACGCCGGGTCCGTTCGTGGAGCGGGTGCTTCCGCTTTTTCGGCTGCCCATGGTACGGCGCGTCCGGTGCGGCCCTTCGAGGGGGCGGGCCCCGAGGCCCGGCCGGGGCGACCGGCCCCGTCCGCCCGTGCCCGGCAGCCCGGCGGCGGTGGTCCTGCCCGTGCCCGGCAGCCCGGTGAGCCGGACGGCTGCCCGGGGCCTCGCCGTGGTGGTCATGCGCAACCGTCCTCTCTTCCCCGTCCGCCCTGTGACGCGAGGGAGGCCGGGCGAGGAGAAGACGAGAGGACGGGACGAACGAACCGAGACTCGCTGAGGGGCGGACCGCTACAGGCCGACGAACACCGCCCCCGCGTCCCGCAGCCGCTCGTGCAGGGAGCGGAAGACGGCCGCCGAGCGGGTGCCCGGCCAGTCGGCGGGAAGCAGGGCGGCGGGCAGGCCGGGATCGGCGTAGGGGAGGTGGCGCCAGGAGTCCAGGGCGAGGAGGTAGTCGCGGTAGGCCTCATCGGGCGGGGTGTCCGCGCGCCGCTCCCAGGCGCGCAGCACCCGGGCGTGCCGGTCCAGGAACGCCTCGTGCTGCTCGGCGATCCGGGCCAGGTCCCACCAGCGGGTGACCGCCTCGGCGGTGGGAGTGAAGCCCAGGTGTTCACCGCGGAAGAAGTCGACGTAGGCGTCGAGCCGCAGGCGTTCCAGGGTGTGCCTGGTCTCCTGGTACAGCCGTGCGGGGGCGATCCACGCGCCGGGGGCCACCGTGCCGAAGCCGAGACCGGACAGCCGGGAGCGCAGGACGTGCCGCTTCTGCCGTTCGGACTCCGGGACGGAGAACACGGCGAGCACCCAGCCCTCGTCCGCGGGAGGATCGGTGGCGTACACGCGCCGGACGCTGTCGTCGAACAACTGGCGGGCTCCGGGAGACAGCTCGTACCCGGCCGCGCCCTGTTCGGTACGCGCGGGGACGAGCAGGCCACGCCGCTTGAGCCGGGACACCGAGGAACGGACGGACGGGGCGTCCACACCGACCGCGGCCAGCAGCCGGATCAGCTCGGCGACGGGCACCGGGCCCGGGACGCAGCGGCCGTACGCGCCGTAGAGCGTGACGATGAGAGATCTCGGAGCGTGGGGGGCCTGCTGGTCGGACACGTTGATCATCTTAAGTCGTACGGGGACGGCGGGGTTTCCCGGCGTCACGCACGGTCCTCCCCGCTCCCGGCGGGAGCGCGGAGCCGGAACCGCTGGAACCTGCCGGTGGCCGTGCGGGGCAGGGCGTTTGCGGACACGATCTCCCGCGGGCACTCGTACGGCGCGAGCTCGGACCTCACCAAGGTGCGAGGCGCCTCGGCGTCGCGTTCCGCACCCGCCTTCAGGACTGCGTACGCCCCCGCCACCTGGCCGCGCGCCTCTCCGCCCGCCCGACCACCGTCGCCTCGACGACGTCCGGGATCCACCCGAACCGGCTCGATCCCGCACTCCGCCCGGAGTTCCGGTTCGGGCTGCAGCACCGTCTCGACGAGGGACTGCGCTTCACCCCCGCCCGCGATGTCCGTCGCGCGGTCACCCGGGCCTGTCGGGTGCCCGTCGTCGGCCTCCTGGACCGGGACGAAACCGGCTGGCGCGACCGCGTCGCACCGCTGGGACCCGACGGGCGGCGCCACGGCTGCAACGCGGTCGCCTTCCGCCTCATCGCGGACACCCGCTTCGCCCCGGAGCACCTGCTCATCACCGATGGTCCGTGGGCCGACCGGTATCCGCGCGGCACCTGGGACCTGTCGGCCCCTGCCGAAGACGACTGGGCCGGACGGCAAGAGCCCTTGAGGCTTGTCCGCAGACGAGGCCGGAAAGCATCAACGGGTGATTGACCGCATGACGGAACCGTTGGTCGCCGATGACCACGGAAATGCCTTGATCGTCTTCAGCCGCGGCGCAGAAGGTGTTGTTCCTACGGATGCGCCGATGCCCGCCGCCCTGGTCGCCCTCTGGCACGACGGCAGGGTCCTCATGGTCTTCGACCGGTTCCGGCAGTCCTGGGAACTGCCCGGAGGGGTGATCGAACCCGAGGAAACTCCTCACCGGACGGCCACGCGCGAGCTGCTGGAAGAGACCGGCCAGAGTCCCGATGATCCTCTGCGGTTCGTGGGCTACGCGGGGTTCGTGCTTACGCCCGACCGGCACGTCGAATACGCCGCGCTGTTCACCGGCCACATCACGAATCCCCGCAGCTTTCGTGCGAACGATGAGATCTCGGCCATCCACTGGTGGGACCTCCACAAGCCCCTTCCAGGCCGCGTCCAGCCACTTGACGCATACCTGGCCCAGCTCACACAGGACCCAAGTTGAAGGCCGCGAAGAAGAACGGCCCATTCCGTGAACAGGCAGGTCAAGTGCATGACCCAAGTGGGAGACCGACATAACCGTCGAAGAAGGTCGCACCGTCGCACGGCAGGCTCCAGCCCTGCG
>NZ_JAHWZY010000060.1:0-23625 GCF_041380215.1 Streptomyces pimonensis | reverse complement strand
CTGATACGTCGTCACAAACGTTCATGATCGCGGTGGCCGTCCTCATGCCCTCACCCACCTCGGCAAGGCGCTGACCAGCGCAGACGTCGGAACTACAGCTGCCGTGTCTTATCGCTGAGCATCTCCGAACACGGAGTCAAGCGCACGGTCGGCATCATTCTGGCCAAACTCAACTGTCCGAACCCGACTCTTGCGGTGGTGCGGGCCATGGAGTCGAGGCTGCTCGTCATGTGAGGCGTCGAGAGGGCATGCTCCATGAAAGTGAGCCAGAACCCGTTCTTCTCGCGAACAGAGCCATGAAGCAGCTCTGCGCAGTTCAAAAGCGTGATCGACGGTGCAGGCAAGTAAGGCACGTAGCCGGGAACGGTTCGGCCGAAACCGTTTGCAGGGCTCGGCCATGCCGGGCCGGACGGCATGTGCCCCTTCCCCGTGCCGACGCGCTGCGCGGCCCGTGCTCCAGCCTGTTCCCGTACCGGGTGGCCGGCCGGCCCCGGCTGCCGGCAGCCTTCCCCGGCGGACCCGGCAGGCGCCGGTGCCCGGCGACCCGGCGAGCATGGTCGCCGTACTGGCGGCCGGACCGCTCGTCCACGACCTGTGCGCCGGGACCGCCGACCGGTCCTGGCGGCGGTTCGCGGTGCTGACGGTGCGGGCAGTGCTGCCGGTCGGGCAGGAGGACACCCTCGGCTTCGACATCTACCGCAACAGCGTGCGCGCGTTCGGGCCGGGCGGCACCCTGGCCACTACCCGCCGCGCCGCCTACCGCGGTTCACGCTCGGGCCGGGGTGCCCCCGTCAGGCTCCGCGACGCTGACCTGCGGCCACAACCGTCCGGGTACCTACATACCGATCGGGTTGACGTAGGTGGCCGGGCGGGTGGCGGCGTCCTGCTTGAGGATCTGGCCGCCGAACGGCCACGCTATTGTGAAGTGCTCCGTCTCGTTCGGAGGGGTGACCAGGAACTTCGTGGGCACGAACTTCTCCTTCTGCGGAGTGGACCTGGCCACGGGGAGCAGGGTGATGCTGAAGTCCACCGTGTCGCCCTGCTCCAGGGTCATCTTCACGGGCGCCTTGGAGGAGCGCGCCAGCGACCAGGTGCCGTCGGTCTTCTGGGCCCCGGTCATGTCGACGCCGGCAAAGCCGGACAGGGTGCAGGTGCGCTTACTCCGGTTGGTGAACCAGATGTATGCCTGGGTCTGCTTCTCGCTCTGCCCCATCTCCGGCCTCGAGTCATCCCCCATGGCGAAGCCGGCCTTCAGATCGGCGGTGTGGCAGCGCGTCGGTTCCGCCTTGGCGGCGGCCGAGGCCGGGACGGCGGCACTGCCCCCGAAGACAACAAAGGAGTCGGCGAGGTGCGGGTCGCCCTCGCCGTAGACGAAGGGCAGCCGCCCGATACGTACGTCCAGGCTCTTTAGCGCGAGCAGTTCGCGCTCGGCCTCGGCCTTGGACCCGGGGTAGGCGCCCCACATCTCACCGCCCGGCCGGCTCTCGTCCTCCTCGGTCAGCGGCCGGCCCCGTCCGATGCCGTACACGTTGTCCGTGCTGACCTGCACGAACCGCTCCACGCCCAAGGCCTGCGCGGCGCGGGGACGTCCTCGCCCGCCCCGAGGGCGCAACATGATCCGCCGCTTCTTCCTGGACCCGGCGGCCCAGGAGCTGTTCCCGCCCGAGGACCGTCCGGAGCGTGCCCGCGAGCAGGTGGCCGGCCTGCGAGCGGTGGCCTCGGCCCGCCCCACGGACCCCGAACCCGCCGCCCTCGTCGCCGAACTGCGCACCACGAGCGAGGAGTTCGCCTACCTTTGGGACGAACACGAGGTCGCCGTACGCCGCGCCTCCACGAAACGCTTCCGGCACCCTGCGATCGGCATCCTCGAACTCGACTGCGAGGTCCTCGTCAACTCCGACCACAACCAGCAGCTCGTCATCCACACGGCCCGCCCGGGCACGGACTCGTACGAGCGCTTGCAGTTGCTGCGGGTGGTGGGCTTGCAGGACCTGACGCCGACTGGCTCCTGACCACGTGCGCGTTCGCTCCAGCCCACCCCCCGCACATCACCGCAATCCCGCACTCCCGTGCCGTCCGGAACCTACAACGGCACAACGTCTGCCACTGGCACAGGCAGGCGGACGACTTCCCCTGCCACCGAGCACTCAAGCCCCTGCTCGACGCCCACGCCGAGCAGCTGGCCGAGGCTGTCCTGTCGCAGTTGACCTGGCGGGTAGACGGCTTCTGACCTGCTGGCGTGCCGTGGTGTCTGCGAACGTTGCTCCGCGACATTCGCAGACACCACGGCTTTCACGGGAGATTCGATGGTGGGAATGTCAGCTCAGCCGTCCTGCCCGCCGGCCAAAGGCCCCGCGGTCGCCCGGTGAACCGCCCCGGATTGGTCTGCCCCGGGGTCGATGGAGTCGGGTTGCTGGGGAATTGACCGATCCAGCAGCATCTGGAGGCCGCCATGCCCCGCAGCTGTCCGCCCGGGCTCCGCCGCCGGGCCCTCGACCTTGTCGCATCCGGCCGCAAGGTCGCCGAGGTCGCCCAGCTCCTGGGCGTTCACCGAACGGGCCCGCGCCTCCGGTCTCCTGCCGTCCATGGGCTCGGTCGGGGACTGCGTGGCCAACGCGATGATGGAGTCCTTCTGGGCCCGGGTCCAGGTGGAACTGCTCGACCGCCGGCGCTGACGGACCGGACGGGAGCTGTCCACGGCACTCCTCGAGTGCTGGGGGATCTTCCATAACCGCCGGCGCAGGCACTCGTCCCTGGAGATGCTCGCCCCGGTCGAGTACGAACCACGTGCAGCACCTGCAGTGTAAAACCAAGCGACACGACTCCACCAAACTCAGGACACTCCGGAGATATCTACCGAACCCGGAACGGTTCAGTGGCCTCGGTGGTCGTCGCCGCGGATGCCCGGGGTGTTTCACGGCGGGTCGGCGTGGTCAGGGCGACGAGCACGGCGGTCGCTGTGAGTGCGGCGCCCGCCGCGGCGATGGACGGCAGGCTGTGACCGTGGGTGAGGAGGAGACCTCCGAGCCAGCTGCCGAGAGCGATTCCTATGCAGAACGCGGAGTTGTTGATGGTCAGGGCCATCGTTGGTGACGAGGGTCCTGCCGCGATCACGATCCGGGTGTTGAGTGCGGGAATGGTGGCGAAGTAGGCGGTGCCCAGCAGGCAGAACGCCACGGCGGCGGTCCACCTGCCGGTGGTGGGCAGAGCGAGGAGCAGGAGCGCGGCCGCGACTGTGCCCAGTGTCACGGGAACGGTCGCGTGCGGGAACCGGTCGGCTGCTCGGCCGCCGAGCATGTTGCCGACGAGACCGCCCGCACCGTAGAGGAGGAGCAGGATGGTGACGGCCTGTGAGGGGAATCCCGCAGCCCGGGTGAGATAGGGGGAGGCGTAGGTGTAGAGGGTGAAGGCGCCCGCGGTGCCGAGGGCGATCACCAGGGCGGTGAGCACCAACGGTCCCGACAGGACAGGCCGCTGGCGGCCCCCGGTCGCGTCGTGGCGACGGTCGGGTGTCGGCGGGGCCTGCGGTGGCGGGCACCGCAGGAGAAGCAGAGTGGCAGCCAGGCTCAACGCGGCGAGGGCCCAGAAGGTGGCGCGCCAGCCGAAGGCGTTGCCGATGAGTGTGCCGACGGGGACGCCTGCGACGCTGGACAGTCCGATACCGAGGGTGATCTTGGCTCCCCAAGCGGCCCGGCGGTTCGCGGGGGCCATGTCGCGTGCGGTGGCCACGAATGCGGCGATGAGGGTGGAGTGGACCAGCGCGCTCACCACCCGGCCCGTGATCAGCCATGCGAAACCAGGGGCGAGCGCGGCCAGGACGTTGCCGAGGACGAACACGCCCATCATGCAGGGCAGGGGAACGGCGCGGCGCAGCCGGGATGTGACGGCTGTGACGAACGGGCCGGCGAGGACGACCGCGACGGCGTACACACTGATCAGCATGCCGACGGCCGCGAGTGAGACATGGATGTCCTGGGCGATGGCCGGCAGGATGCCGGCGATGACGCTCTCGGCGGTGCCAATGCAGAACGTGCAGACCATCATCGCGAAGACGGGAAGCGGCATGGGGTGGTCTCCTCGGCGGTCGTCCGCGCCGGCTCGGGCACGGCCATGGGGCGGGGCACGGCGCACGCCGTGGGCGGATCGCCGTGCCCGAGCCCGGCGGTGGCGGGTTCCGCCGTACCGGATGAGCGTGGGTGGGGGAGGGAGGGCTGCTCAGGAGGCGCCCACGGTGACGGGCCGGTCGTCGCCGTCGTGCTGCGCGGGGACGGCCTGCGCCGTCTGCGTGTTCCTCGCCGTTCGGGCCCGGCGTGCCCAGGCCCGTACGACGGGCCGCTCGACCGTGGTGTACAGCAGCCAGGCCAGCAGCAGGCTCGCCGCGGCGATGAGCGTGGCTACGCCGACGGCCTCGACCAGCGAGTTCGGCTCGTGGTAGTCGAGGCGTTCCTGGGTGACGGACAGCAGGACCTGGTGGATCAGGTAGAAGGCGAACGACACCTCACCCAGCCACACCCACGCGCGGCCGCTCACGGCGGTGCCGCTGCCTTGTGCGTCGCGTGCCGCGGTCGCGGAGATGAGCAGGGCGAACGGGATGACGACGACGGCGTTGAGGGAGTACAGGAAGGGGGCGTGGAGGCTCACCGCGTACGCCACGACCGTGAGGGCCAGGGCGGGCAGGACGCCGAGGCGGATCCACCGGCCGGACAGCACGATCCTGGCCATGAGGATGCCGAGCAGGAAGTCCAGGACGCGTACGGGCGGGAAGATGTAGACGAGCCACATCTGGGTGATCGAGTGGCCGTGAAGCGGCGAGTTGGCGTGGTTCGGTCCGAACGTCTCTCCCGCGGGGACGATGTGGACGGCGAGGGGGAGGAGCAGGATGGTCGCAGCGGTCGCGGCCGCCCACCACCACAGCCGGGTCTCGGGGATGCTCCGCACCCACCGGTGCAGAGCGGGGAAGAGCAGGTAGAAGACCAGTTCGCAGGAGAGCGACCAGCTGGGGTTGTTGATGCTGAAGAACACGTCGTCCCGAGGTATCCACGCTTGTAGCAGCAGAAAGTTGGGCACCCCGCGCCCCCAGGTGGCCGATGCGTACGCGTAGGCGGCCAGGGCGAACAGGAACGTGACGACGTGGTTGGGGTAAATTTTGGCCAGCCGGCGCCCCCAGAACGCGCGCGGGCTGTCGTCGCGGCGGGCGGACCAGGTCAGGACGAAGCCGCTGAGGATGAAGAAGAAGGTGACACCTGCCCATCCGCCGTTCTTCAGGGCGGAGGCGAACGGGCCGTGGCCCTGGCCGTCGGTGGAGTAGGCGTCGAGCAGGGACAGGTGGAACAGGAAGACCAGGAAGGCGGCGAAGAACCGCATACTGGTCAGGGACGGCAGCCGGGAGGAGGTCCCGGACACAGCGAAGCCTGCGGACACGAGGATCACCTCGAAGTGTGGGAGCGGACCGGAGATTGCTCGAGGGGGCGGCAGCGGCGCACCGGGCGGCGCCGGCCTGCGGACGGGATCATGCGGGCTGCACCGACTGGGCGTGCCGGAAGAACCCGGTGGGGTCCCAGGCGGCCTTGACCTTCTGCAGGCGTCGGTAACCGCCCTTGTAGTAGAGGTCGTGCCACGGCACGCCCGAGGTGTTCCAGCGGGGGTCGCCCAGGTCGACATCGGCGTAGTTGATGAAGCAGCCGTCATTGGTCTCGTTGGGCACGGGCACACCGCCGGTGGCGGCGAACATGTCGCGGTAGCACTCGCGGACCCAGGTGATGTTGGCCTCGTCGTCGGCCGCGTCGTTCCACACCGAGACGACCTGGTACTTCAGGACGGAATCGCGCTGCGGTACCGCGGTGGCGTCGGGGGCGACTCGGTTCACCGCTCCCCCGTACGAGGCGATCATGAGGAGCGCACCGGAGTTGTGGAAGTCGTCGCGGGTCAGGTGACGGTAGGCGGCGGTGATCTGGGCGTCGGTGTAGGTGCGCCGGGCGTAGACGGACTTGCCCTTGAACCTGACCGTGGGGTCGGGCCCGGTGAACCCGGGCCACTGAGTGGCGTGCAGCCACGGCACCTTGCGGTACTGGCGTACCTGGGGACGCGCGCCGAGGCCGTCGCCGACCTCGTCTATGTAGCGTTGCAGCAGGCGTTCGGCACCGGGGGCGCCGGCGTCGGCGAGCGAGTCGAGGACCACGGCTCCGGCGGACTTGTGGAAGGGCTTGAGCTGGCTGAACAGCGCGGTGTGCGGGGAGTGGGGTGCGCTGTTACGGGCGTGCCAGTCGCCGTGGTTCCGCATGAGCCGCGCGAAGCGGGCCTCGGTCAGCTGCTCCCACGGCCAGGCCACCTCGCTCAGCCACACCTCCCGCGGGGGTGTGGGAAGTTGGGTGGACGGGTCGCTGCCCCGGGCGTCGGAGGAGCGCAGCCAGTAGCGCGTCACCACGCCGAAGTTGCCCCCACCGCCTCCGGTGTGGGCCCACCACAGCTCGCGGTGCGGGTCGTCGGGCTCGCGGGTGGCGGTGACGGCGCGGGCCGTGCCGTTCGCCTGGACGACCACGATCTCGATGCCGTACAGGTGGTCCACGGCGAGTCCGTCACGTCTGCTCATCGAGCCGTAGCCGCCGCCCTGGATGTGACCTCCGGCGGCGACGGTGGGGCAGTTGCCGGCCGGGAGGTAGACGCCCCAGCCCTTGTAGAGGCGGTCGTAGACCCGGCCGAGGGAGGCACCGGGCTGGACGCAGAACGCCCGGCGGTGCTCGTCGTAGGAGATGTCGTCCATGCGCGACAGGTCCAGGACGATGTCGATGTCCGGGTGGGTGGTGAAGTTCTCGTAGCAGTGGCCCCCGCTGCGCACGGCCAGGCGCTTGCCGGAGTCGACCGCCTGCTGCACGGTCTGTACGACGTCGGCCGTGGAGGTGGCGAGGACGATGCGCTCGGGGCTGCCGACCCAGCGCTGGTTGGTGCCGCGCTGCAGGTCGGCGTAGCGCTGGTCCGCCGGGTGCACGGTGAGCGGGATGGCGCCCGCGCCGGCGGAACGGCGCCCGGACCTGGCCGCTGCGGCGGCGGGGGCCAGACCGGTCGCGGTGGCCGCGAGGGCACCGCCCGCGACAGCCGTACCGGACAGGAAGGCCCGGCGACGCACACCGGTGCCTTCCGCGGGCCGGCGTACGGGAGCGGGCGCCGGGGAGCTGTCCGTGGGCAGGGCAGAGGTAGGCATGAGTAAGTCCTTCGAGGTGTGGGAAGACGCTGACGGCAAGAGGGGTGGGCCGCTTGGGCGCGTCGGGCGAGGAGCGGGCCTGCACCGTCCGGCGGTGTCAGCCGGACGTGGCGGTCCGTGCGGAAGGGGGCTCGAGTGTGTCCAGGCGGATGCCGAACCAGTCGAGGACGCGGGCGACGCGTCGGGCCTCCGTGACGTCCACGGCGGTCGGCCCGGTGACGACACCACCGTGCTGGGTGAACGTCCGCAGGGCTTGGGGAGACAGCGCCAGGGCCGTCCCCGGGAACAGACACTTCTCGGCGTACTCGGCGCCCAGGTCCGGTCCGGCGCAGGGCTGGGTGGTCCACAGCAGGGACGGCGCCGCGGCGCCGCGCTCGGCTGCCCGCACCCAGTCCGGCGACCGCACGTCGCGGCACCACGCGTCGTACAGCAGGTGGGCCCCGGCGATCCCGGCCGTGGACCGCATGGCCTTGGCCTCGCAGCCGCCGATCAGGTCGAGGCGTGCGTCGACCAGGAGGTCGACGGTCCACAGGGGGTACTCGACGGCGAAGGTGCGCCCGGGGGATGCCGTGGTCTCGGACAGCAGCCTGCGCATCAGCCGCCGGTATGCGGCCAGGCCGTGGACGGGACCGACGACGAGCGTGCCCCGGGCGGAGCGGGATGCGGGTGTCGCGTCCCCGGCATCGGGCGGCAGCATGTCGCGGACCGTGTCCGCCGCTTCGGCGTGGGCCTGGTCCGCCACCTGCCGGGAGGTGCGCCGACAGTCGAGCCAAAGCGCCGCGTGCGCTGTCGCCGCTGTACGCAGTGATCCGGTCGGACGGACCGGTAACGGGGTGAGCGTGTTCATGGGGTTTGCCTCTGGATGACGGGAACTCGTTCAGCGGTGGGAGGCGTGCCGCAGCCGGGCGCCGTGGCCCCGGCTGCGGCACGAGGCGTCTGAGAGGGAGCGCTCGGGCCGAGGCGGGAGATGCCGGGGTGCCCGGGCCGCTGGGGTTTTCTGGGTCAGGGGCGGTCGTGCCAGCGCAGGGTGCCGGGTGTGGCGCGCCGCGCCGAGGTCAGACTCTCGTACGGCAGGGATCCGTCCGGCATGTTGATGATCTCCATCTGGATGCCGACCGGGGTGCGGAAGTACAGCCAGCGGTCGCCGGCGATGGGGCCACGGGCGATGGTCTCCGGCTCGCCCATGAGTTCCACGCCCTGGTGCCGGCCCAGATAGGCGGCTGCCGCGTCCACGTCGTCGACGTAGAAGGCGAGATGGTGGCCCCCGACGTCGCTGTTGCGCGGGGGCCGCGAGCGCAGGGCCGTCGTGGTGCTCTGGACCAGTTCGCAGTTGGCGGTCGGGCCGGTGCGCAGCAGTGCCCGCCGTGAGGGCTCGGCGCCGGGAGGCCGCTCCTCCGTGTCCTGCGGGCCCTGGACCAGCTCCGCTCCCAGGACATCGGTGAAGAAAGCGGTGGCTGCGTCGAGATCGGCGACGGTGTAACTTACGTACTCCGTGCCGATCAGGCCCAGGGAGCGCTGGACGGGGTTCGCGTACTGCGGGAGCGTGGGGGAGAAAATCCGGCCGTCCGGCCGGCCGGGCTCACTGAGGGACAGCAGGATGCCCCAGGGGGTGAGGTACCACCGGCGGGGTGCGTCCGGGACGGTAGGCCCCAGGCGGACGGCGGCTCCCCGGCGCAGACGCTCCTCGGCGACGTCGAGGTCGGCGACCGCCAGGGCGAGGTGGTGACCGCCGACGTCGTTCGGGCCGGGCGCTGAGACGACCTGATCCGGGGCGGTGTACTCGAAGAGCTCCAGGTTGGTGCGGGGGCCAAGCCTGACCAGTGCGACGTGCGCACGGGCCCGCGGATGCACGCCCAGTTTCCGGGTCATCCAGTCACCGCGGGAATCCTCGACCGGGCCCTCCCGGTAACACAGTTCACCTCCCAGCACGTCGGTGAAGAAGGCGACGGCCTCGTCGAGGCGCGACACGGTGAAGCCGTAGTGGTCGACGGCCCGCGCGGTGGGCAGGCCGACCAGCTCTGGAGCGGACGACGGCATGACGGCGTTGCGCAATGTATCCCCCTCCCGACGGTGTGCCGGATGCCGGCCACCGGACGGCACACGAACGCTCGGACACCGGCTGCCTCCTTGCGAACCGGCACCGGCCGAGGGCGACAGTAAGGCACATGTCATTGCGTGCGCAAGGAATAGTGGCGACGGCTCGTGCGGCGGGGGTATCTCCGTGCCCACCCTGAGCTGTGGGTTCAGCCGTTCGAAAGTGCAGGTCGAACAGTTACCGAGGCAACGGCAGGTGGATATCATTGTGTGGGCATGGAAAAGCAGGACTGTCGAAGGGTTCTCTTGGCTGCTACCGCCTCGTACCCTGAAGGTGACGTGGCCGTCCTGGTGTCGCGGGCCGGGGCCGCCTCTCCCCCTCCGTGCCCAGAAGGTTCTCCCGGCGGCCGGCGGACCGCCCGGGCACCCTGAAGAAGGCGACATCATGCGAACGCGCAAGGAAGACAGTGTCGAGCTGTGGAGTCAGCTGTCGGTTCTCGTGGCGGAGGTCGGGACCGCGCTGGACAGAAAACTCTCCGAGGACTTCCAGCTGGGCCTGACGGACTTCCTTGCCCTGCGGGCGCTGAGCAACGGCGACCCGGCGGGGATGCGCATGAACGAACTTGCCCAGCTCCTCGGCCTGAACCAGTCGTCGGCCACCCGTGCCGTGCAGCGGCTGGCGGCGCGGGAGCTGGCCGAGAAGAGGGCAGACGCGGCCGACCGCAGGGGAGTGGTGGTGCGCATCACGGATGCCGGCCGGTCCCTGGCCGCGGACATAGGGAGCCTTTTCCGGCGCGAGGTCGGCATGGCGCTGGAAGTCGCGTCCATGGACAGCAGGACGAGTTCGGTCGTCGCCCGGCTCCGGTACGCCTCGACCCTCGAGCGCTGATCTGCGCAGCCCTCGCCGCTCCCCTCGCCCCATGGGCGGGGGGCTTTTCCGTGCCGGCCCGTCGGGTGCGGCGTCCGCCCGCATCGCTTTCCGGTGGTTGCGGAGGCATGCGCGAGCGGCGCACTTCCAGACATCCCGAGCAGGTACGTGCGGAGAGAACTCGCAGACAGGTGCCGGATGCCGTACCGCTCCGTGGTGCCTTTTCGGACGGTCCCCACTCCGATCACCTCCAGATGTCCTTGCGTGCGCAATGAAATCTGTGTCAGGGTCTTGCCGGCGGCGGGGGGCAGGCCACGACGCCGTGGTCACATCCTGCGCAGGCGGCCCCAAGGGCCCTGCCGCGCGGACACGCACAGCACACTGCCCCGGCCGAATTCGCAAACGGACTTGAACCCAGACTCTTTGTCGGAGGCGGAAGCCTGATGCAGCGGGAAACCCAGTCCACACGCAACAACGACGGTCTCTTCGCGGTGGGCAGCCCGGTCACGCACTGGTCGGTCCAGACCAGCAACCCGGTCCAGTACGAGATCAGGGCCTGCGAGAACCTGCTCGACCCCGGCAACTCCACCATTCTGGAGGACGCCTCGGGCAGCAGCGACCAGCGACGTTTCATCGTCACCGACCGCGTGGTCGATTCCCTCTACGGCGAGCGGATCCGCGCCTACTTCGAGCACCACGGCGTCGAGCACCGCGTCCTGGTCCTGGACGACGGCGAGACACACAAGTCGATGAGCGCAGTGCTGCGAGTCACCGAGGCCCTCGACGCCTTCGGCATCGACCGCCGCCGCGAACCCGTGATCGCCGTCGGCGGCGGCGTCCTGATGGACATCGTCGGCTTCGCCGCCAGCCTGTACCGCCGCTCCACGCCCTTCATCCGCATCCCCACCACCCTGATCGGCCTGGTGGACGCGGGCGTCGGCGCCAAGACCGGCGTCAACCACAACGGACACAAGAACCGGCTGGGCACCTACTTCCCCGCCGACCGCACCCTGCTGGACCGGTCGTTCCTGGTCACCCTGCACGAGCGGCACATCAGCAACGGACTGGCCGAGATCCTCAAGATGGCCCTGATCAAGGACGCGCGCCTGTTCGACCTGCTGGAGCAGCACGGCGCCGACCTGTTGCGCAACAAGCTCCAGAGCCCCGTAGCCATGGGCCCCACGCCCGCCGACGTCCCGGTGGACCAGCGCCTGGCCGCCCGCGGGCTGCACCTCGACCCGGCGACCGAGGTGGTCGAGCGGGCGATCCAGGGCATGCTGGAGGAACTCCAGCCCAACCTCTGGGAGAAGGTGCTGGAACGGGTCGTCGACTACGGCCACACCTTCAGCCCGACCATCGAGATGCACGCCCTTCCGGAGCTGCTCCACGGGGAGGCCGTGGCCGTCGACATGGCGCTCACCACCGTCCTGGCCGAGCGCCGCGGACTCGTCAGCGCCTACCAGCGCGACCGCATCCTCAGTGTGATGGAGCAGCTGGGACTGCCGTCCTGGCACCCGCTGTGCACCTCCGAGGTGCTGGCCAACGCGCTGCGGGACACCGTGCGGCACCGTGACGGCAAGCAGCGGCTGCCCCTCCCGGTCGGCATCGGCAGCGCCGTGTTCGTCAACGACGTCACCGATGAAGAGCTCGGTGCCGCAGCCGAAGCGCTCCGAGGGCTCGTCTCGGGAGTCCCCCGGTGACCACCGAAGCCCCCACCTCCCAGCGTGCGCCGGTCACCCCCCACGCGGCGGGTGGCCGCCCCGGCCCCTTCCGGTCGATCGGAACCGTCGCGGGCGCCGCGACGGTCTACGGAGTGCACGGAGCCTCCGGGCGCACGCACTGGAAGTGCTTCGCCGGACGCCGTCAGCTCGCCTCCGCCACCGAAGCCGTCGAATGGGCCTCCATTCCACCCGGCGGACTGAGTGGAGAGCACCGCCACACCCGCACCGAGGAGATCTACCTCGTTCTGCGCGGCCACGGAGAGTTCCTCTTCAACGGCACCCCCCACCGGGTCGGGCCGGGCTCGCTCGCCCTGACCGCCCCCGGAAACGTGCATGGGCTGCGCAACACCGCTGGAACCGACCTCGACTGGTGGGTCATCGAGACCCTCGCGCCCGCCACGCACGCCGTTCTGTCCACAACCGACCACATCCACCCGGGAGTCCCTCCTATGGGCGACGCAGTCATCCACGACCTCTTCAAGGACAGGACCGTGCGCACCGACGGCGTCTTCACCGGCCCGCTGCGCCAGGTGGAAGTCGTCGAACTCGATGCGGGACAGCGCACCGTGCTGGGCGCGGCCGACGCGGAACTCGCCGTTTTCGTGCACAGCGGTGAGGGCCGGGCCACCGCCGACGGAACCACCGCGGACCTTTCGTCCGACACCTGCGTCACCCTCGGCGCGGGCACGTCCTCCGGCGTGCAGGCGCTTACCCCGCTGCGGTTGTTCGTCGTGACCCTGGCCCTGCCCCGGCGCTCCGCGGAGGCGTCGTGATCATCTCGACGACCACCCGGGCTGTGCGCAGCACCGTCACCGCCGAGCCGGGTGCCGGCGCGACAGCTACCTGGACCTGTCTGGTACGCCGGGGGATGCTGCACAGCGAGTGCGAAGCGGTGGAGCACTGGGTGCTCGAGCCCGGTGCCGTCCTGACCAGCACCCCGCAGCACGGGGTGGAGGAGGCGCTGCTCGTCCTCGAAGGCGAACTGGCGCTGGCCACCGCCGGCGCCGAGCACGCCGTACGCGCAGGGCAGCTGGCCCTGCTGCCGCACGGAGCGCAGGTCCGCCTCGTGGCGGGGCGCGCCACGGTCCGGTTGATCACCGTCCGTGCGCTCGCCGCACCCGTCACCGACCGGCTGCCACCCCGTGTCCCCGAGTTGGTCTCCTCCTGACAAGACCCCGGCGCATCACGGCCCGGCCGTGATGCGCCACGACCGTCCATGAAAGCGAACACCTCCATGCGTGCTGTAGTTCTGACCACGTACGGCGGACCCGAGCACCTGTCGGTCCGCGACGTCCCCGAACCGGCCACGCCCCAACCGGACTTCGTCCTGATCCGCACTGCGGCCGCCGCGGTCAATCCCGTCGACCTCCAGACACGCGCCGGTCTGCACGCCGGACACAGCGCGTTCGGTCCACCGATGGTTCTCGGCTGGGACCTGGCCGGCACCGTCACCGCCGTGGGCAGCGAGATCACCGACCTGCGCGTCGGAGACCGGGTCGTGGCCATGTCCGCGCAGATGGCCACCGGGCGCGGGACCTACGCCGAGACCGTCGCCCTGCCGGCCGACATCGTCGCCCGGGCCCCGGCCTCCCTCGCGCTGACGCACGCGGCGGCCCTGCCGCTGGCCGGCCTCACCGCCCGGCAGGCACTGGACGCCCTCGCCCTGCCCGAGGGATCCTCGGTACTGATCACCGGCGCCGTCGGCTCGGTCGGCGGCCTCGCCGTACAGCTCGCCCGGCTGCGCGGTTTGAGCGTGGTGGCCCAGGTCCGCTCCCTGGGGGACGAGGACGAGGCACGGGCCCTGGGGGCCGACCGCGTCGTGGACCCGGATAGCCTGCCGGAGGCGGAGGTGGACGGCCTGCTGGAAACAGCTGGTTCACCCCAGGCGATCCGAGCCGTACGCGACGGTGGACGCGCCGTCAGCATCGTGCCCACCCGTGTGCCGGCCGCGGAACGCGGCATCCAGGTGACCGTCTCCCACGTGGAGCAGGACGGCCCCGGGCTCTCCGCGCTCGCCCGCCTGGTCGACGACGGGCAGGTGCAGCTGCGCATCGCCCGGGAGTTCGCCTTCGAGGCCGCGGCCGAGGCGCACCGCACCCTGGCCGCCGGGGGCGCCCGGGGCAAGCTCCTCCTGCTGCCCTGAGCAGCAGCGCGGAGTACCGACGTCCCCATGTCGACCCGACAACGTCACCACACGAGGACAGCAACGCCGTGGCAGAGCCGCACAAGAGCGGACCCCGTGACGCCGACGCCGAGACCCTGTCCCGGCTCTGGGAGCGGGTCGTGCCCATGTTCACCTCGCTGGAAGGGCAACTCGACGCCTTGCTGACGCGTCGTCACGGCATTGGGCTGGGGCCGTTGATGGCTTTGGGAGCACTGGCGGGCGAGCGTCCCGGTCCCCTGTCCGTCAGCGGTCTCGCCCGGCGACTGGGCGTGAGCGTCTCGGCGGCGAGCCGGATGCTCGCCCAACTGGAGCGGTCGGGCTGGACGTCCAGGACGGCTTGGCCCTGCGACCGGCGGACCAGCCGCGTCACGGTCACCGAGGCCGGCCTGGCCCTGTGGACGCGCGCCAGCCTCACACTCGAGCACGAACTTGACGCTGCCTTCCGGGCGTTGCGGTTCGATGAGAGGTATGCGCATGTCGTGGCACGTCTGTGCCGCGCCGGCGACGGACCGCCCGAGGACTGACGGCGTGGTGCAGGCGCCGATGGCCGTGTCCGAAGGCGCGTGCGGTCCGCCGCTTCTCCCGGTGGAGTTTCTCCCTGCGCGGCCCGGCCGGGAGGGACCTGTTCGCCGATGGCGTCAGCAGGACGGCTCCGGCCAGACCATCATGGCGAGTTCTGCCACGCGCCGCAGCTCCTGCGTGGTCGCACCGTCCCGCGCCTGCTGCGACATGCCCTGGACGACCGCCGCGAAGTACACCGCCAGGGCCCGGGTGTCGGCTCCCTCGGGGAGCGCCCTCCGGGCCCTGGCGTCCTGGAGCCTGGCCTCGAAGGACCGTACGTTGGCTCTCCGGCGGGCGCGCAGGTCCTGTTCCACGTCGGCGGTCTGCGGGGAGTAGTTGGTCGCCGCGGAGATGACCAGGCAGCCCGCCGGGTGCCGGGGATCGGTGTAGGACACCGCGGCCTCGTCCAGCATCCTCGCGAAGCCCGCCCGCGGGTCGCTCTCCTGGGCGAGGGCGCTGTCCATGAAGGCGCCGAAGGTGGAGCCGTAGCGGTCGACCACCTCGGTGAACAGGGCGCGCTTGTCGCCGAAGGCCGCGTACAGGCTCGGCGGGGAGATCCCCATGGCAGCGGTCAGGTCGGAGATGGACGTGCCCTCGTAGCCGTGCTGCCAGAACAGGAGGGTGGCCTGCACGAGGGCCGTCTCGCGGTCGAAGCTGCGCGGCCTGCCCCGCTTCGTCGTTGTCATGGCTTGATTTTACAGCGATCACTAAAGAATGTGTGTAGAGTAATAACGTAGTCATCGCTACAGAACATCGATGCGAAAGGAACACCATGGGTACGCTCGCGGGCAAGACGGCACTGGTGACCGGCGGCAGCCGCGGCATCGGACGCGCCATCGCCGAACGGCTCGCCGCCGACGGAGCGCTCGTGGCCGTGCACTACGGCCGCAACACCGCAGCCGCCGACGATGTCGTGGCCGCCATCCGCGCCGAGGGCGGCCACGCGTTCACCGTCCACGCCGAACTGGGCCGGCCCGGCGACGTGGAGACCCTCTGGGACGGCTACGACCGCCAGGTCCTGCAGAACTCGGAACAGGCCGGGCTGGACATCCTGGTCAACAACGCCGGCATCACTCCGCGCGGCGAGATCGAGGAAACGTCTCCCGAAGCGTTCGACGAGGCCGTCGCCGTCAACATGCGCGCCCCGTTCTTCCTCACCCAGCAGGCACTCAAGCGCCTGCACGACGGCGGCCGGATCATCAATGTCTCCTCCGGGGCCACCCGCATCGCGCTCACCGACATCATCGCCTACGCCATGACCAAGGGAGCCGTCGACGCCTTCACCCTCACCCTGGCCAAGGCACTCGGCAGCCGCGGCATCACGGTCAACTCCGTGGCCCCCGGCATCATCGACACCGACATGAACGCCTCCTGGCTGCGCGGCAACGAGGCCGCCGAGCAGTCCGCAGCCGAGCTCTCGGCGCTCGGCCGGGTAGGCCGACCCGAGGACGTCGCCGACGTGGTCGCCTTCCTGGCGTCCGATGACGCCCGATGGGTCACCGGCCAGGTCCTCGACGCCACCGGCGGCTCCCAGCTCTGACCCACCAGCCCCGCCCGGGCGGATCCCGGGCCATGCACGGGTGTCAACGGCGACACCGCAATCACCCAACAGACACGATGCAACCGGAGACCCCATGCACGTCGTCATCGCCTGGTGGGACACGCGACGCACCGCCGCGGCCGGCACCGTCCGGCCGCACCCGCCCAGACCGGCCGACTCCGGCCCGCAGGGCCAGGTGCCCTTCCCGGCGGAGTTTCCCGGCCTGCAAGCCGGCCAGTGGATCACCGACCCGGCAGCCGACCTTCAGGGCCTCGCACTGATCTGGGACTCGGCCGCCGACGCGAACCTCTTCCTCCCGGCCCTCGCCGATCAGACATTCGGTTGCGCCCCCTCCCACCGATGGGACTTCGAACTCTGCACAGCACCGACCGCTGACGAAGACCCCGAGGCGGCCCCGGCCGAACTGGAGCTTTTGCTCCACGCCTGAGCACCTCAGCGTCCGGCACGCACAGCTGGGGGGACCAGGTCGTCGGGCTCCTCACCAGCTCCGTGCCGGACGCAAGGCAATCATGAACCGTTCCGGGTTCGGTAGAGACCTCAGATGTTGGTTGTGAGCTGGGGTTTCGTGGTTGTCAGGTAGTGGTTGGCTTCGTATTCGGCGGGCGAGATGTGCCCTATCTCACCGTGGAGCCGGGTGTGGTTGTACCAGTCGGTCCATTCGGCGCGACCAACTGCCTGGAACTCATCAGGAAGGACGGAGGCGCCGAAGTCCCCCGGTGACATCAGCGACCCCGCACCCCGCCCCCTGTCAATCCGCCTTACTGATTGACAGGGCGTGCCGGAACACCCCCCTCGGGTCCCAGCGCCCCTTGACCCGCTGCAGGCGGGTGTAGTTGCCCTTGTAGTACAGCGTCTGCCAGGGCGTGCCCGAGGTGTTCCACTTGGGGTCTGCGAGGTCGGTGTCCGGGTAATTGATGAACGCGCCGTCGTTCACCTCGCCCGGCACCGGCACCCCGCCCGTGTCCGCGTACAGGTCGCGGTAGCAGGCGCGAATCCAGGCCAGGTGGGCGGGCTCCTCGGCCTGGTCCTTCCACGACGCCAAGTAAGAGAGTTTGAGTACGGCGTCGCGCTGGGCCATCGCCGTCGCGGCCGGGGCGACCGCGTTGACCCGTCCACCGTAGGTGTTCAGCGACACGCTGCCGCCCACCACATCCGTGTCCTTACGGGTCAGGTGACGGTACAGCGCCGCGGTCTGCCGGTCGGTGAAACGGCGTCGTAGATACGCCGACTTGATCTTCAGGTGCCAGTCGCCGACCTTGTCCCCTGGGCCGCGCAGCGCCGCGCTCAGCCAGGGCAGCCGCTGCTTGTCCAGGCTGCTGGGTCCGGCCACGCCTGCGCTGATCGCGCCCAGATGGTCCTTCAGCAGCCTCTCGTCGGTACCAGGCTCGGCCGCGATCTGGCCGATCATCAGGTGGCTGCCCGCGGCCCGGCGCAGCAGGACGAACTCGCTGTACACCGGGGCCCGATCGGAGTCGATGCCCGAGTGCCGCTCGGCCCACCGGCCATGGTTGTCCACCATGCGCGTGAACGCCGCCCGGTCCATGCCCTGCCAGGCCCACTCGGCGCGGAACGTCAGCGCGGTGGCCGGGGGCGCGGGCAGCAGCCGTTCCGGGGGCGTGGACCTGGTCGTACCGGTGGTGCGGAACCAATAGCGGGTGACGACACCGAAGTTGCCTCCGCCGCCCCCCGTGTGGGCCCACCACAGGTCATGGTTCGGGTCGGACGGCTCGCGCGTGGCGACCACGGCTCGGGCGGTTCCCGTACGGTCGACCACGACGACCTCGACCGCGTACAGGTAGTCGGCGACCAGGCCGAGCAGCCTGCACAGCGGGCCGTAGCCGCCGCCCAGCACATGGCCACCCGCGCCGACTTCGGGGCAGTATCCGGCGGGCACGGTGACGCCCCAGCCCAGGTAGAGGCGCCGGAACACCTCGCCGAGTGTTGCTCCGGCCTCCACCGCGAAGGCATGCCGTACCGGGTCGAAGCACACCTGTGTCATGCCGGACAGGTCAATGACGGTCTGTACGTCCGGATGGTCGACGAAGTCCTCGAAGCAGTGGCCTCCGCTACGTACCGCGATGCGCGTGCCCGCCCTCGCGGCCTCCTGTACGGCGCTCACCACCTGCTCCGTCGAGCCCGCCACATATACGGTTTCGGGCCTGCCCCGGAAGCGGTTGGCGGCTCCCCGGGTCACCAGGTGGCCGTACCGGGGGTCGTCGGGGCCGACGCGAACAGGGCCGCGCGGCGGGGCGCAGCCGGGCTGGTGCCGCCGCCCAGGTGCCTGCTCCTCGGCTGCCGCGGCGGCCCCCACCGGCAGCGCCATGCCCGCTCCCGTCACCGCCGCGGCGCGTAACACGTTCCGACGCGTCTGGTCTTCCACGGCCCCACGCTCCTCCGATTGCCTGCGGGGCGCGGTGCGTCCCGTGATCAACGACGTTAGGGAGTACGGGCCATGGGGCGACATGGTACTGGCCGGTGGAAGGGGGGTGGTGCTGATGCCACCCCCAGCACGACCGACCAGAAAACGATTCCACCCGGTCAACCAACGTGACAGCGCCGTACAAACGCAGTCATTGGCCTCATGCGTTGCTCCGAGAGCCACCTGGACGCGGTCGCCGTCCGCGTAACCGGACCCGTCCGCCTCGGGCGGGAAGTAGCGTCACCGATACGAGACGGGCCTGTTCCATCGGGCCTGCCGGCTCAGGAACGGCCGTCGCGAGAAGTTCGCTGAGGACCGTCTCGATCTCCAGATGGGCCAGCGAAACTCCGATGCAACGCCGGATGCCGCCGCCGAACGGTGTCAGCGCATAAGGCACCGGGCTTTCGCCCACATGGCGCTCGGGCCGGAAGGTGTTCGGTTCCGGCCACAGATCGGGGTCGAGGTGGGTGAGCGGGAACAGGGCTGCCACGAAGGCGTGGCGCGGTACCGGGTGGCCGCCGAGTTCTGTGTCGTGTGCCGCGGTCCGCATGGCGTTGTAGACGGCGGGGCGCAGCCGGCCGGATTCCTTGACGACTGCCTTGAGGAGCCGGTCCGAGCCCGCGTCGAGGTCGGCAATCAGGTCGTCGCGGGCGGCGGGGTGGTGGGCCAGCAGATGCAGTGTCCAAGCGATCGTGGTCGCCGTGGTTTCGTGACCGGCCAGGACGAGACCGGTCAGCTCGTCCAGGAGTTGTTCGTCGTCCAGCCCCGCCCCATACGCGTCGCGTGCGTCGAGCAGCAGTGACAGCACGTCGTCGCGGTTCGCCCGGTCGGGTGCGGCCCGTCGCACAGTAATCTCCTCCCGGGTCAGGTCTCGCACTGTCGTGCGGAGCCGGTGGAAGCGGCCGCCTGGGGAGAGTGGCCCGAGATTGCGCTGCAATGGCTTGGGCAGGAACAGCGCGGCCAGGTTGCCCATGGCGACGAACGCGTTCAACGCGTGCCGGAAGGCCGCGGTCCGGGCCGGGTCCGTCAGGCCGAGGACGACCCGCAGGATGACGTCGAGCGTGAGCCGTTGCGCCCACGGGCGTACGGGCACACCGCCGTCGACCAACAGGTCGGGCAGCCTGGCATGCACGAGGTCCCGGACCACCTGCGCCCAATTCGCGACTCGCGTCCCGTGGAAGGGAGGCAGCAGGAGTCTGCGGTGGTCCAGGTGCCGGGGCGGTGGCGTGCAGATCAGTGATCCGGCGCCGACCGCCGGCGCGATGAGGGCGGCGGCGTCACCACCGGTGAACCGATGGTGGTCGGTCAGCACGGCCTGGTTGGCGGCGACGCCGGTCGCGCACACGAGGGCACCGCGATAGGGGAACGTCCGCAGGGAGAAGACCGGTCCGAATCTCCGGCGCAGCGACTGTCCGTAGCCCTGAGGGTTCAGGAGCATCCGCGCAGTCTGCACGGCCCGCGGCGTACGAACGGCCGGCGGGAAGCGCCGGGGATCCCACGCCGGTTCCCGGGCGAACGCGTCGTTCATGGCCTGCGGTCCTCCTCGCGACGGTGGATGGGGAAAGAGGGGCCCATGGCCCGGCCGGGCTCAGGCGGTCGTCGCCGGCTGCCAGGGTCCTGCCGGGTCGTCGTACAGGTCGTCGTAGTGGTCGGTGGCGATCGGAGCCTGAAGCATGTCGTCCGGTACGGCGAACGCGTCCACGAGCGCGAGGGCGTGGGGAGCCAGTGCGGCGCTGACTCGGTCGACGGCGGGCGCGAGGCCGCGGACGTCTTCGGGGGTCAGGTGCCCGCCGGCCAGTAGCACCGCCGCGTGCGGGGCGAGGCGCTGCAGCGCGAACAGCCGGAACAACTGCTCCAGTGCGCTTCGTGTGGCGCTGTCGTTGACGCGGCCGGCGGAGACAAGGAACGCCTGGGCTGCTCGCCGGGTGGCATGGGCGTCGACGAGGTCCAGGGCCGGGTTGACCGCATGGTTCCACCGGTCCATCGAATCGGTGCTGGGCTGGGCGAGCCGGTCACGGGCGTGCTGGAGGCAGTACAACTCGTGGCGCACGAGAAGGTCGAGGAGGAGAGCGCAGTCGGTCAGCGGACCGGTCCGTGCGGCGGGTGGCGCGGGCGGGCTGTAGCCGCGCCCGATCAGCATGTCCGCGGCGGCCTTGCTCCAGATGACCAGATTGTCTCCTTCGGCGGTGATGGCGCCCTCGATCGGCGTGAGCAGGTCGACGATGCGGTTGACGGAGAGCAGCCCTTGGGCGCCACAGCGTTCCCGGCACTCACTCACGATGTCTCTGGCCTGCCAGGTGATCCAACCCTTCGTCGCCGCGACAAGGACCTCCGTGGCGGCCGAGTCGGTGTCGTTCGCCGCGACACAGCGACGGGTGGCCTCGCGCAGCAGGAATGTCGCTGCGTAGGCGTGGGCCATCGCTCCGAGCAGTCTTGTCTGATGGCAGCGATAGGTGAAGACGGGGGCGCCGGTCCTGCTCGCGGGGGCGAAGGTGTGCCGTCGGTGGGCGTACCGCACGGCGATGGTGAGAGACGCCCGGGCACCGCCCAGCGCTGCCGCGCTCAGACAGAGCTTGCCTGCGGTGACGCGCTGGATGGACCGCAGGAACCGGCGGCGCCGGCTGTTGACCGTACTGTGGAAGGCTCCCTCGGCGGTCAGTCGGGCGTGGTCGCCGGTCAGTAGCGCCGCGCGCTCCAGCACGACCTGGTCGAAGGAGGTGATGGCGTGATCGACCGCTGATCCGGGGGTTTCCGAGAGCGGGCGTATCCGGATGCCGGGCAGCGGCCCTTTCTCGTCCCGGAGCGGCACGAGGAACAGGAACACGCCGCAGTCCTGGCCGTGGACGATCAGTCTGGCAGCGACCAGACCGCTCTTGCCGCCGCCGGCCGAGCCGGTGTTGGGCATGAACTTCTGGGCGGCGGCCGATGGGGTGTGCAGGACAAAGGTGTCGGTGTCCGGCTGATGGGCCGCCGTGGTCTCCAGTTCGGCGACGTTGTTTCCGTAACCGAGTTCGGTGATCAGGACGGTGCCGTACCGCTGGAGCCGTGTGAACAAGGTGGAATCCACCGAGTGCCCCGGATCGAGGTGGAGGAGGCTGCCCAGGAACAGGTTGTAGTGGATCGTCGCCAGGGTGGTCAGTGTCCCGTCGACCACCCCCGACCACTCGTGCAGGGAGATCATCCGGTCTGTCGCCGCGACCAGTTCCCCGACGTCTTCGATTTCCGCGTTGAGGACGCGCAAGCGCTCGTAGGAAAGCTCGGAACGCTCCGGAAGAGACATTCCGTCGCGGTATCGGAAAATGTCCTTACGGAAAATGTCCGTCCATGGCTTGTGCAGATCGTTGAAACGTCCGTCGAAGAGAACTTCGGTCACGAGTGGCACTTGTACTTGATCTGCGAGTACGGCGGTGCCCTCGGTCGCAACGCTCATCACCGCCCCCTCCACCGCGTCCGCCGCAGGCTCACTTCACAGTGCGCCGAAGAGTAGATGGCGCTCGGTGTGGGCCGGGTCCTCGTTGCGGTAGTACTGAGTCGCGGCGGCCATCAGCCGGTCCAGCGTCAAGGACCCGCCCTGCTCCGTCAGCAGGTCGAACGTCGCCCCGGCCTCGTCCGCGGGAACGCCGATGGCCTGTTCAACCGCGACGAACTCCTCCCTGGAAACCAGACCGTCGTCGTCCCGGTCGGCGAGGTGAAAGCCGGCCTCGTAGAGCGGGCCGATCAGCGTGTCGAAGTCGTCGCTCGCCTGTCGCACTGCTCGGCGGAACTCGTCCCCGTCGATCCGGCCGTCCCCGTCGGTGTCGGCTCTGTCACGCAGGGCGTGCCAGTAGTTCATCATCTCGTCGGCGTACTTCTTCCCCTTCCCTGCCGCGCGCTCCTCACCGAAGGCGACCAGAACGCGCTCGGCCATCAGCGTGAAGTCGTCTTCGGCGATCACGCCGTCGCCGTTGGCATCCAGCAACGCGAAAAGCTTCTCGTATTTTTGATCCAGCACGGCACTCATGCGATTCCCCACCCTTTGGTCAGACTGCCCTCGCGCCCAGTGTTACGCGAGGCGTATATGCATAATATTCGAGGCGATCGGGTTAATCACCCGATCACAGATGCACGTTCGAGTGAAAAACCGGGGACACTGTTGACGTTACCCGGCTGTGTGATGGACGCACAGTCTGCTCGCCCTGTCCGTCGTCGCCGGCTCACCGCGAGTAAGGACGGCTTTCACGCCGACGGGAACACACGCCGTCCGGGCTCCATGGCGGCCTCGCCATCCGCCAGTTCCCGCTCGGTTTCCGCGAGGTCGAGGAGCTCATGCTCGAGCGCGGTGTGCTCGTCTCCCACGGGACGGTCCGGCGCTGGTGCGCGAGGTTCGGGCAGATCTGCGCGAGCGGCCTGCGCCGCCGGTGGCCCCGGCCGGGCGACAACTGGCACCCGGACGAGGTCTTCGTGGAAATCGACGGTGAGTTGAAGTACCTGTGGCGGGCCGTCGACGCCGATGACGCCGTCCTTGACCTCCTCGTACAGAACCGGCGGGACAAGGCCGCGGCCCGGCGTTTCCTCCGCCGCCTGCTGAGGACGACCCTCACGGTGCCCCGGGTGATCGTCACCGACAAGCCGCGCTCCTGCCGGGCGGCCCACCGCGAGGTCATGTCGTCGGTCGAGCGCCGTTCATACAAGGGTCTGAACAACCGGGCCGAGAACAGCCACCGGCCCACCCGGCAGCGCGAACGCGCCATGAAAGGCTTCCGCAGCGCCGGCGAAACCCAGCGGTTCCTGGCCGCGTTCAACGGCACCTCACCCCACTTCCGGCCTCGCCGCCACCTGATGACCGCCCCCGGCCACCACGCCGAGACGACCATCCGCTTCGTCATCCGGAACCAGATCACCGCCTCCGGCCGGCCCGCCAAGGCCTGAGCACCGGCCCGGAGCCCGGCCCCCACCACGCCCCGACGCGCCGCCAGAAACCTGTGCACCCAATAATGTGACAGCACTGGCCGGCGAACTGTCGGGGGGCATCGGCGGGGGGAACCTCAGAACGTTCGTTTCATTTGACTTTACAGCTTCGTGCGCCGTGGAAAGCGCTGTTTGACCGAGTAGAGGTGGAA